>NZ_RZRR01000224.1:0-6927 GCF_003998555.1 Mesorhizobium sp. M7A.F.Ca.CA.002.09.1.1
CTCTACATCTTCTCGCTGCTGGGGCTGTTCGTCGGGCTCTTGTCCGACCTGCTCTACACCTGGGTCGATCCGCGCATCGATTTCGAGCGGAGAGACGTCTGATGTCGGAGGCTACAGTCCCCGTCAACGCGGCACCCGCGCGGATCAAGCGGCCGTTTCTGTCGCCGCTCAACAAGCGCCGCCTGCAGAACTTCAAAGCCAACCGCCGCGGCTACTGGTCGCTGTGGATCTTCCTCGTCCTGTTCGTGCTGTCGCTGTTTTCCGAGTTCATCGCCAACGACAAGCCGATCATCGCTTCCTACAAGGGCGAAATCCTGTTTCCGGTGCTGGTCGCCTACCCCGAGGAAAAATTCGGCGGCTTCTATGCCGTCACCGATTATCGCGATCCGGTCATCCAGGACGAGATCAACGCCAATGGCTGGATGATCTGGCCGCCGGTGCGCTACTCCTATCAGACGGTCAACAACGCTATTCCCGAAGCAGCACCGGCCAGGCCGTCGTGGCAGTATGACGCCAAGACACGCTGCAACCAGTATCCGCAGGGTGCTGCCGACCCCGCCTGCATCGTCGGCAACTGGAATTGGTTGGGCACCGACGACCAGGCGCGCGACGTGCTGGCGCGCGTCATCTACGGCTTCCGCATTTCGGTGCTGTTCGGCCTGATCCTGACCGCCGGCTCGGCCTTGATCGGCGTCGCGGCCGGCGCCGTGCAAGGTTATTTCGGCGGCTGGACGGATCTCTTGTTCCAGCGTTTCATCGAGATCTGGTCCGCCATCCCGGTGCTCTATCTCCTGCTCATCGTCGCCGCCATCCTGCCGCCGGGCTTCTTCATCCTGCTCGGCCTGATGCTGCTGTTCTCCTGGGTGGCGCTGGTCGGCGTGGTGCGGGCCGAGTTCCTGCGCGCCCGCAATTTCGAATATGTCAACGCGGCCCGGGCGCTCGGCGTGCCCAACCGCACCATCATGTTCCGGCACCTGCTGCCTAATGCCATGGTGGCGACATTGACCTTCATGCCCTTCCTGCTCTCGGGCTCGATCTCGACGCTGACCTCGCTCGACTATCTCGGCTTTGGCCTGCCGCCCGGCTCCGCCTCGCTCGGCGAATTGCTCAAGCAGGCGCAGCGCAACCTCAATGCGCCGTGGCTCGGCATTTCCGGCTTCGTCGTCATCTCGCTGATGCTGTCCCTGCTGGTCTTCGTCGGCGAGGCGACGCGCGACGCCTTCGATCCGCGCAAGACGTTCAGATGAGCGAAGCCCCCTTGCTCAGCGTACAGGACCTCAGCGTCGCCTTCAGCCAGGGCGGCGGCCAGTCGACGGCTGTCGACCACATCTCGTTCGACATCGCCAAGGGCGAGACGGTGGCGCTGGTCGGCGAATCCGGCTCCGGCAAATCGGTCTCGGCGCTTTCGGTGCTGAAGCTTTTGCCCTATCCAAGCGCCAGCCACCCCTCGGGAAAGATCGTGTTCCAGGGCAACGACCTGCTGGCGATGAGCGAGAAGCAGTTGCGGCAGGTGCGCGGCAACAAGATCACCATGATCTTCCAGGAGCCGATGACCTCGCTCAATCCGCTGCACACGATCGAGCATCAAATCGTCGAGATCCTGAAGCTGCACCAAGGCATGGCCGACCGCCCCGCCAAGGAGCGCACCCTGGCCCTGCTCAACGAGGTTGGCATCCGCGATCCGCACAAGCGCCTCGATGCCTATCCACACCAGTTGTCCGGGGGCCAGCGCCAGCGCGTGATGATCGCCATGGCGCTGGCCAACGAGCCCGAACTGCTGATCGCCGACGAGCCGACGACGGCGCTCGACGTCACCGTTCAGGCGCAGATCCTCGAACTGCTGGCCGGCTTGAAGAGCCGCAAGGGCATGTCGATGCTGTTCATCACCCATGATCTCGGCATCGTGCGCAAGATTGCCGACCGCGTCTGCGTGATGACCAAGGGCAAGATCGTCGAGACCGGCCCGACCAAGGAGATCTTCGCCAATCCGCAGCATGCCTACACAAGGCATCTGCTGGCGGCCGAGCCGAAGGGCAAGCCGCCGGCCGCCAATGCCGACGCCAAGCCCGTCATGACCGGCAAGGACATAAAGGTCTGGTTCCCGATCAAGCAGGGCTTCTTCCGCCGCACCGTCGACAATGTGAAGGCAGTGGACGGCATCGATGTCACCGTGCGCGCCGGCCAGACGCTCGGCGTGGTCGGCGAATCCGGCTCCGGCAAGACGACGCTCGGCTTGGCGCTGGCGCGCATGATCTCGTCGACCGGCATGATCCAGTTCAACGGTCGCGACATCAACCAGCTGTCCTTCAATGCAATGCGGCCGCTCAGGCGCGAATTGCAGATCGTCTTCCAGGATCCGTTCGGCTCGCTCAGCCCGCGCATGTCGATCGCCGAGATCATCGAGGAAGGCCTCAAGATCCACGAGCCGAAGCTGTCGCCCGACGAGCGCGACGACAAGGTGGCCGCCGTGCTGAAGGAGGTTGGGCTCGATCCGGCGACCCGCAACCGCTACCCGCACGAGTTTTCCGGCGGCCAGCGCCAGCGCGTTGCCATCGCACGCGCCATGGTGCTCAACCCGCGCTTCGTCATGCTGGACGAGCCGACATCGGCACTCGACATGAGCGTGCAGGCGCAGGTCGTCGACCTGCTGCGCAGCCTGCAGGCCAAGCACGATCTCGCCTATCTCTTCATCAGCCATGATTTGAAAGTCATCCGGGCGCTCGCCAACGACGTCATCGTCATGCGCAATGGCAGGATCGTCGAAGCCGGCCCTTCCCAGCAGATTTTTGAAAATCCGCAAACCGACTATACTCGGGCGCTGATCTCGGCCGCCTTCAAGATCGAGACGGCACCGGTCGGCATCGTCAGCGAGTGATTTGCGTAAAGAGGGACTAAAGGACCGCAATGGAAAAAGGCCGCATCCTGCTTGCCGTCACCGGCTTTCATCCGCAGCGCTGGCGCGACCTGCTGTCGGCCGAACGCGAGGTGGTGCTGGAGCCGGACGGCGCCAGCGACCCCTCGATCACCTATGCCGTTGTATGGAAGCAGAAGCCGAACATCCTGGCGTCGCTGCCCAATCTGCGCGCCATCTTCTCGATCGGCGCCGGCGTCGACCATATCTTCGCCGATCCCGGCCTGCCCGACGTGCCGATCGTCAAAATCGTTGCCGACAACCTCACCCAGTACATGACGGAATATGTCGTCTGGCGGGTGCTCGACCATCACCGCCAGGGCCTGCTCTACCGGTCGCAGCAGTCGAAGAAGATCTGGCATGAGCCGCAGCAGAGGCCTGCCGGTGACATTTCGGTCGGCATCATGGGCCTCGGCAGTCTCGGCCGCGCCGCGGCCTCGGTGCTGCTCTCGCTCGGCTTTGCCGTCAATGGCTGGTCGCGCACCGACAAGGCCATGCAAGGCGTCGCGACCTATTCCGGCGAAGCTGGATTGATCCCCTTCCTCAAGGCAACCGACATCCTGGTGGTGCTTCTGCCGCTGACGCCGGAGACCAAGGGCATCATCAACTACGGCGTGCTGAAGGAGCTGCGGAAACGCAACGGCCTCGGCGGCTCGGTGCTGATCAATGCCGGGCGTGGCCGCCTGCAGAAGGATGCCGACATTTTGCGGGCGCTGGATGACGGCACGTTGAAGGAGGCAAGCCTCGACGTGTTCGAGGTCGAACCGCTGCCGAAGACCAGTCCGCTGTGGGGGCATCCGAAAGTGTTCGTGACGCCACACGCGGCGGCGACCTCCGATCCGGTGCATCTGGCGCCGATCATGCTGCGCCAGATGGACGCCTTCGAACGCGGCGAAAAGCTCGACAATCTGGTGGACCGCGATGCAGGGTATTAGCCAGGACAAGGCCTCATCGGGCCAGGTCCCACTCCCGGAAGCACTTCTTGATTGCCCGCAGTGACGATAACTGCACCTTTGGCAGATCAATCTGCTCGAACATAGCCAGGTAGCGTTTGCGATTTTTCGGCGTGGCGACAGTGATATGGCGGATCATATCCCATTTGACGCTGTCGCGCCCGCCCTCCAAGGCACCGCGCCTCTCCCGCTCCAACAACGTCCGGCGAAAATAGCGCAACAAACTTGCGGGTGTGGAAATGTCCAACAGGATCAATCCCGTCGCCCGCCGAAAACGTTGCGGCATACCTACCGAATAATTCCCATCCATCACCCAACGCTCTCCGGCGATTGCGGCGTCGTGCAAGGCAATGAATTCGTCCCTTGGGCGCGCTTCCCAATCCGTGTTCGGGAGATGGAAGAGCTGATCGAGGTGAACAGTCGCCAGATCACGCTTGCGGGCAATCGCGTCGGCGAGGGTCGACTTGCCACTGTTGGACGGCCCCAAGATACATATGCGGTCCCCGAGCTCCGAGAGATGCATCCGATCGTGCCCTGCAAGGTGGTTTGTTGCCTGCGATTCTCGACCCGTAGCCGCCTCCGACCTCTAGCCAGGCAGAGCGATCTTCTTCTGCTTCTCCGGCTGGCCGCAGTCGCGTCGGTCGATCGACCGGTTCATGGCATCGATCTCACCGCTCGCCTTGTCGGTATCGCGCTTGGCCTTGGAGCGCATGTCCGGCGTGAACGGGCCGAAGCCCATCGCCGGATTGGAGAAGGTCGGCTTGGCCTTGATCGGCAGGTTGTATTGCTGCGCCAACCCGTTGCGCTGCGCCAGCAACTGGTCGCACGGCACGGTGTCGTATTGCAGGGAGGACTGGACGTTCGCATCCTGCTGTTCCGACATCGACGTGCCGCCGACACAGCCGGCGGTCAGCAGGCAAGAGGCCAAGATCATCATGTTCCAGCGCATCGGCTATGCTCCTCCTGATATCCCGCCCTGACGCGAGCAGATCGCAAATATCAGTCGCGCATGCAAATCGGACTTTTTCACAGCAGGAATATTTGCGAGGCGGCGAGGCTGCCCCTCCGCAGGCGCGTGGCTGACGGAGCATCAAACGAAAAACCCGCCTGTGCGGCGGGTCACTGGCGCAAATCAGCACCATGAGCGAAAATGTACCATAGCTGAGGGCAGGGCGTCAAGAAAAAATTCCTATCGCACCCGACGAAAAGCTGCCGACACCGCCGACCGGCTGTCGTCAGGTCTTTTGTTCAGCTGAGTTCGGAGCCCTGGCCACAACGACCAACCCGTTGACGTGTTCCCCGCGATCCTGCCGGATCGCGGTTGGTTCCAGTGACAGGACCGAAAGCCCGTTGGCGGCCAGCACGTCGAGCACATAGCGTTGCGCATGCGCATAGCGGCGTGACGGCAGCAGCGCGAAATCGCCATCGCCAGCCAGCGTCTCGACGGAAAACGCGAACAGGCCATCCGTGGCCAGCAAGCCGGCAATCGTCTTCACCACGCCGCCCAGCGCACCGACATAGATGAAAACATCGGCCACCGTCACCAGATCGGCTTTCGGACCGGCATAGGGAAAATCCCGCAGATCAGCCTTATCGAGGAAATCGTAGACGCCCTTGGCCCGCGCCTTTCTCAGCATTTTGGCCGAAATGTCATACCCCTCCAGCCGGTCGGCGATCGGCCGCAGCCTCTGCCCCATCAGGCCTGTGCCGCAGCCGAGATCGAGCGCCAGCGCGAAGCGGCCCGGCCTTGCCGCTCGAATGGCCTGGTCGAGCATCCCAGGCAGGCGGTAACCCAGCCTGCCGACCAGGGACTCGTCGAAGCTCTCGGCATAATGGTCGAACAAGGTCTCGACGAAGGCGCTGGGGAGCGCATCGACCGCCGGCGCCTTGCCGATCAATTGCAGGTTCAGTGCAGCGCCTTGACGATCCGATGGATCGAGTTGCAACGACATCGTCCACGCCTGTGCGGCCAGATCCGCCGCGCCCGCCGCCTGCTGCATCTCGCCGAGACGAAACCAGCCCATCGCCCATTGCGGCGTTATTTCCAGCGCACCGAGCAGCAATTCCGCCGCCGCCGCATGATCGCCATCCGCGTGCAGCATCTCGGCATAGTCGGCGCGGCGATCGGCGTTCAAGTCGCCTGACGAGGCCTGAAGCGGTTTCATGGCGGCGGGTCCTGCCGGCGGATCGAGCCGGCGGTGCTCTATGCGGGAGTCAGCAGTGACTTACAACAGGCTTCCCGCCGCGGAATTATATCCTATCTTGGAGACCATGCGCACCAGTGTTCTGCTTCATCCCCGGCCCGAGGGCCTCTATTGCCCGCCGGGCGATTTCTTCATCGACCCGGTTCGGCCGGTCAACAGGGCACTGATCACGCATGGCCATTCCGACCACGCGCGTTCCGGCCACCGCTCGGTGCTGGCGACGCAGCAGACGCTCGACATTATGGGGCTGCGCTACGGCGAGGGTTTCGCTGGCACGACGCAAGCGGCACAACTGGGTGAGACGATTGCCCTCGATGGCGTCAGCGTCAGCTTCCATCCGGCCGGCCATGTGCTGGGCTCGGCGCAGATAGCGGTCGAGCATCAGGGCACGCGCATCGTCGCTTCCGGCGACTACAAGCGGCAGAGGGACGCGACCTGCGCGCCATTCGAGCCGATCCCGTGCGATGTGTTCATCACCGAAGCGACGTTCGGCCTGCCGGTGTTTCGCCATCCCCCGGACACCGAAGAAATCGCCCGCCTGCTGAAATCGGCCGCGCAGTTCCCTGAACGCTCGCATCTGGTCGGCGCCTATGCGCTGGGCAAGGCGCAACGGGTGATGCGGCTGTTGCGCGACGCCGGCTACGACAGGCCACTCTACATCCATGGCGCGCTGGCCAAACTCAGTGAGTACTACCAGAGCCAAGGCATCGATCTCGGCACCCTCGAACCGGCGACCGTCGAAAGCGGCGGCAAGGATGATTTTGCCGGCGCCATCGTCGTCGGCCCGCCTTCGGCCTTCGCGGATCGCTGGGCGCGGCGGTTTCCCGATCCGATCTCGTGCTTTGCGTCAGGCTGGATG
>NZ_RZRR01000225.1:0-6915 GCF_003998555.1 Mesorhizobium sp. M7A.F.Ca.CA.002.09.1.1
GGCCACAATGATCTGTTGCCGGCCAACATTCTCGACGACGGCAACAGGCTGTGGCTGATCGACTTCGAATATGCCGGCTTCAACACGGCGATGTTCGACCTCGCAGGCGCCGCCTCCAACGCCGGCATGAGCGACGAGGAATCCTTCGCCTTCCTGACCGCCTATTTCATGAAGGAACCGGACGAAGCGATCCGCCGTTCGCACGCGGCCATGCAATGCGCCTCGCTGCTGCGCGAGGCGATGTGGAGCATGGTGTCCGAGCTCTATCTCGACGCGCCCGGTATCGACTACGTCGCCTACACCGAGGAAAACCTCGCCCGGCTCGACACGGCGCTGGAAAACTACAGAACGAAGTACGGGATGCAGAAATCATGACATTGCCGACCCAGGCCGCCATCGTCGTCATCGGCGGTGGCATCATCGGCTGTTCGACGGCTTATCATCTGGCGCGCGACCACAAGGCCGATGTCGTTCTGCTCGAACAAGGCAAGCTGACCTCGGGCTCGACCTGGCATGCCGCCGGCCTTGTCGGCCAGTTGCGCTCGTCGGCTTCGATCACCCGCGTGCTGAAATACTCCGTCGACCTCTACAAGGGCCTCGAGGCCGAGACCGGCCTTGCCACCGGCTGGAAGATGACCGGCTGCCTCAGGCTCGCCACCAATGCCGACCGCTGGACCGAGTACAAAAGGCTGGCGACGACGGCGAAAAGCTTCGGCATGGACATGCAATTGCTATCACCGGCGGAAGTCAAGGCAATGTGGCCGCTCATGGAAACCGGCGATCTTGTCGGCGCCTCCTGGCTGCCGACCGATGGCCAGGCGAGCCCCTCCGACATCACGCAGTCGCTGGCCAAGGGCGCGCGCATGCATGGCGCCAAACTGTTCGAGGATGTCCGCGTCATCGGCTTCGAAATGAAGGACGGCCGCATCACGGCGGTGAAGACCAACAAGGGCGACATTGCTTGTGACAAGGTGGTCAACTGCGCCGGCCAGTGGGCGCGGCAGGTCGGCGCCATGGCCGGCATCAACGTGCCGCTGCAGCCGGTGAAGCACCAGTACATCATCACCGAGAAGATCGACGGACTGGCGACCGACGCGCCGACCATCCGCGATCCGGACCGGCGCACCTATTTCAAGGAAGAGGTCGGCGGGCTGGTGATGGGCGGCTATGAGCCGAACCCGCAGGCCTGGGCTACTGGTCTCCCCGGCGGTGACGTCCCCAATGATTGGGAATTCAGGCTGTTCGACGATGATTACGACCATTTCGAGCAGCATATGAGCCAAGCGATCGCGCGCGTGCCGGCACTGGAAACCGTCGGCGTCAAGCAGATGATCAACGGGCCGGAGAGTTTTACGCCGGACGGCAATTTCATTCTCGGCACAGCGCCCGAATGCGCCAACATGTTTGTCGGCGCCGGCTTCAACGCCTTCGGCATCGCCTCGGGCGGCGGCGCTGGCTGGGTGCTGGCGCAGTGGGTGGTCGATGGCGAAGCACCGCTCGACCTGTGGGTGGTCGACATCAGGCGCTTTGCTAATTTGCACCGTGACCGTCAGTGGGTCTGCGACCGCACGCTGGAGGCCTATGGCAAACACTATACGATCGGCTTTCCGCATGAGGAGTATGCCAGCGGGAGGCCGCGCATCGTCTCGCCGCTCTACGACAGGCTGAAACAGCAAAATGCCGTGTTCGGCTCGAAGCTCGGCTGGGAACGGCCTAACTGGTTCGCGCCCGAAGGCGTCGAGCCGCAGGACATCTATTCGATGGGCCGGCAGAACTGGTTTGTGGCGGTCGGCGACGAACACCGGCATGTGCGCGAAAAAGTCGGCATCTTCGATCAATCCTCCTTCGCCAAATACGAGCTGAGCGGGCCCGATGCGCTGAAGGCGCTGGACTGGGTCTGCGCCAACGACGTCAGCAAGCCGGTCGGCCGGCTGACCTACACGCAGCTTCTCAACACACGCGGCGGCATCGAGGCCGATCTGACGGTGGCGCGGCTGGCCGAAGAGAAGTTCTACATCGTCACCGGCACAGGCTTCCGCACGCATGATTCCTCGTGGATCGGCGATCATATCGGCGAAGGGCTCGATGCCAGGCTTGTCGATGTCACCGAGGATTTCGGCACGCTGTCGCTGATGGGTCCTCGGGCGCGCGACGTGCTTTCGGCCGTGACCGAAGCCGACGTCTCAAACGTGAGCTTCCCGTTCGGCCATGTGCGTGAGATTGCCATCGCCGGCCACACAATTCGGGCGCTGCGCGTCACCTATGTCGGCGAACTGGGCTGGGAACTGCACGTGCCCATCGCGGCCACCGGCGAAGTCTTCGACGCGCTGATGGCGGCAGGCAAAAAGCACGACATCCGCCCGATCGGCTATCGGGCACTGGAATCGCTGCGGCTGGAAAAGGGCTATCGTGCCTGGGGCTCCGACATCACGCCCAACGACACGCCGCAGGAAGCCGGGCTCGGCTGGGCGGTCAAGCTGCGCAAGAACACGGATTTCATCGGACGGCGCGCGCTGGAGAAGACCGGCGGCACGGCAATGAAGAAACGCTTTGCCGGCTTCACGGTCGACGACCCCGAGATCGTGCTGCTCGGCCGCGAAACCATCCTGCGCAATGGCGAGCCTGTCGGTTATCTCACCAGCGGCGGTTATGGCTATACGCTGGGCAAGACCATCGGCTACGGCTACGTGCGCAACGCCGACGGGGTCAGCGACGATTTTCTCGCCTCGGGCGACTACGAACTGGTGGTTGCGATGGAGAGGACGCCGGCCAAGATCCACCTCGAGCCGATGTACGACCCGGCAGGCGCGAGGGTCAAAGCGTAGGTCAGGTCACGCGCAGTGCGAGGCCGCGGCTGGGCACGGTGTCGGCTTCGCCGGGCATCGAGACATAAGGGCGCGTTTCCTCGACGCGGGTGACGAGGCCCTGCGCCTCGAGCTCAGCGACGCGCGTGGCGAAGCCCTGATCCCACAGCGAGTTCTTGACCGTCAGCACGATGATGCCGCCCGGCCGGCAGATGCGGATCAGTTCGTCCAGCCCCTCGACGCCAACATGACCTGATGTGAAGACGCCGGCCGAGATCACTCCGGCATAGGCATCATCGGCAAAGGGCAGATGACCGCCCAGCGCCAGGCAATGGAGCGCGGAATAGACACCCTTGCGGGCTGCCTGATCCAGCATGCCTTGCGAAATATCGAGTGCCTCGACTTGCGGGTAACCAGCAATATCAAGCCATTCGCCGATGAGACCGGTGCCGGCCCCGGCATCGAGCAGCGGTGCTGAACCGCGCGGCAGATGGCGGGTCAGCAGCGCAAGGCAGATCGTCGGATGGCGATAGCCGGCGGCCGACATGTCGGCGTCGTAGGTCTGCGACCAACGATCATAAAGTGCGGCGACCTCTTCGGGCCGCTTTGCCGCGTAGGCCGCGCCAAGCGCACCCTGATGTTTGTTGTCCGCCACTTTGATCCAGTCCGCCAATTTTTGATCTCGCAGTGATGATAGCCAAAGCGCGAAAATTGTGGAACCGTTGCCGCGACAAATAACAGTGTGTGGGGGCGCAGGCATGATTACAGACTAGGCGCGCGCGGCACTGGACGCCATTCCCATGCTGGCCGGCTACAGCGGGCCGCTGGAACGGCTGGGCGGCCTCACCAACCTCGTCTTCAAGGCCGGCGACTTCTGCCTGCGCATTCCCGGCAAGGGCACCGAGGAATACATCAACCGGGCCAACGAAGCGGTGGCTGCACGCGAAGCTGCAAAAGCAGGGGTCAGTCCCGAGGTGCTGCATGTCGATGCCGGCACCGGGTTGATGGTGACACGCTACATCGCCGGCGCCGAAACCATGTCGGAGGAGAAATTCAAGGTTCGGCCGGGCAGTCCAGCCCGCGCCGGCGAGGCCTTTCGCAAGCTGCACAATTCAGGCGCGGTGTTTCCCTTCCGCTTCGAGCTGTTTGCGATGATCGACGACTATCTCAAGGTGCTGTCCACCAAGGAGATCGCCCTGCCCGCCGGCTATCATGACGTGGTGCGCGAGGCGGAAACCGTGCGCTCGGCACTTGCCGCCCATCCGCTGCCGATCGTTGCCTGCCACTGCGATCCGCTGTGCGAGAACTTCCTCGATACGGGCGAGCGGATGTGGATCGTCGACTGGGAATATTCGGGCATGAACGACCCGCTCTGGGACCTTGGCGACCTCTCCGTGGAAGGTAAATTCGATCTGGCGCAAGACGAAGAGATGATGCGCGCCTATTTCGGCGGCGAGGCGAGGCCGGCGGAGCGCGGCCGCATCGTCATCTACAAGGCGATGTGCGACCTGTTATGGACGCTGTGGGGGCTGATCCAGCTCGCCAACAACAACCCGGTCGATGATTTTCGCGCCTATGCCGACGGGCGGTTCGCGCGCTGCAAGGCGCTGATGGAGACGTCCGAGTTTTCACGGCATCTGGCGGCGATCCGCCGGGGGTGAGCCTGGACTAATTCACGCCCTTCGGCACGTTTTCGGGCGGCACGGTGGTCTCGACCACTTTCTGGCGGTGGAAGATGAACAGGCCGGCGAGAACGACAATGCCCGAGCCGATCAGGATGCGCGGACCGGGAACGTCGCCGAAGAACACCAGTCCGAACACCACCGCCCACAGCAGCAGCGTGTAATGCAGCGGCGCCAGCGTCGAGGCCGGCGCCAGCTTGAGCGCCCTGGTGATCATCAGATGCGCGCCGCAGGAGACGATGCCGAGCAGCAGCATGGCGCCGAGATCGAGCGCCGACGGCGTCTGCCAGGCGCCGATGCTCAGCACGCCGCCGATCAGCAGCGTGCCGATGGTCTGCCATGTCACCAGATTGGTGTCGCTGGTGCCGCGCAGCCGGCGGTTGAGGATGATGGCGAAGGCGAAGGAGATACTGCCCACCAGCGCAAAGCCTGACGACAGCGAGAACGCCGCCGACGACGGTTTCAGCATGATCAGCACACCGCAGAAGCCGAGCAGGATCGCCATCCAGCGGCGCCAGCCGACCTTTTCGCCAAGCAAGAGGTGCGAGAGTGCCGCGACGTAGATCGGCCCCGCCATGTAGAAACTCATCACATCGGCCAGCGGCAGATAGACCACGGCGGCATAGAAGAGCGCGGTGTCGAGCGTGGTCATCACCACCCGCAGCAGCTGCAGCTCCAGGCGTTCCATGCGAAACAGCTTGGCCGGGCCCTGGTTGGCGATCATCGGGCCGAGCACGAAGAAGGCGCCGATGGAGCGGATCAGCACCACCTGGCCGACGGAGAAGCTGGCGACCAGCCATTTGCCCATGGCGTCGTTCAGCGCAAAAAGGAAATCGCCGGCCAGCATCAACAGAATGCCGGCCAAAAGCACATTCCTGATCGTCGAATTCTGCGCCACGGGCTGCGTCATGCCGATCCCGATTCCTCCCTAGTAAGCCGCGTCGTAGACGGAAGTGGCTGCCTTGACGAGGAGAATTCGGGCAATGGGTAAGACCAGCGCCGGGAATCGGCTGTATCTAGCTGGATATGTGCCGCCGGTTCACCATTCCCGGCCTTCCGCCGATGGACAGCCTGGTTTCCTGCTTCGTCCGCTCCGCCACCACCTTGCCCCTGGCGATGACGCACAGGCGCTCGGCGCGCAGCCGCAGGGCTTCGACCGGATTGCCGGCATCGAGGACGACCAGGCTGGCGCGCTTGCCGACCGCCAGGCCGAGATGATCGAGGCCCATGATCGCGGCATTGACGTTGGTGACCATGTCGAAGCAGCGCGCCATCTCTGCCGGGCTCGACATCTGAGCGACGTGCAGACCCATGAAGGCGACATCGAGCATATCGGCGGTGCCCAGCGAATACCAGGGATCGAGCACGCAATCCTGGCCCCAGCCGACGCGAATGCCGAGCGCCAGCATTTCCTTGACCCGGGTCAGGCCGCGGCGCTTCGGGAAGGTGTCGTGGCGGCCCTGCAGCATGATGTTGATCAGCGGATTGGGAATGACCGAGACGCCGGCCTCGGCGATCAGCGGCAAAAGCTTCGAGACGTAGTAATTGTCCATCGAATGCATCGAGGTGAGGTGCGAACCGGCGACCTTGCCGTGCAAACCAAGACGCTGCGCCTCATAGGCAAGCTGCTCGATATGGCGCGACAGCGGATCATCGGTCTCGTCGCAATGCAGGTCGACCATCAGGCCGCGGCTGGCCGCGATCTCGCACAGCTCCGTTACCGAGCGCGTGCCGTCGGCCATGGTGCGCTCGAAATGCGGGATGCCGCCGACGATGTCGACGCCCATGTCGAGCGCGCGGATGGTGTTTTCACGCGCCGATGGAGAGCGATAAAACCCGTCCTGCGGGAAGGCGACCAATTGCAGGTCGATGTAGGGAGCGACCGTCTTCTTGACCTCGAGCAACGCCTCGACCGCCAGCAGGCGGTCATCGCAGACATCGACATGGGTGCGGATGGCGAGCAGGCCCATCGACACCGCCCAGTCGCAATAGGCCAGCGCGCGATCACGCACGGCCTCATGCGTCAAAAGCGGCTTCAACTCGCCCCACAGCGAAATGCCTTCGAGCAGCGTACCCGAAGCGTTGATGCGCGGAATGCCGTAGGAGAGCGTCGCATCCATGTGGAAATGCGGATCGACGAAGGGCGGCGAGACCAGATTGCCACGGGCGTCGACCTCGGTCCGCGCGGAACCCTGGAGAACGGGCTCGATCGCCGCGATCGTCTCACCGTTGATGCCGATGTCGGCAACCCTGCCATCAGGCAGTGTGCCGCCGCGAACGATAAGGTCGAAATCCATCCGTCGTCATCCCGTCAAAAGAATCATCTGATATAGCCGAGGCTGAAAATCGCATCCCGTCGATGCCGCTTGCAACAGCGATTTGTCCGCGGCGGCCGCGGATGGTTTCATCCGGCCGCAACTCCCTCTATA
>NZ_RZRR01000226.1:0-6883 GCF_003998555.1 Mesorhizobium sp. M7A.F.Ca.CA.002.09.1.1
TCCAGGCACCGCCGGAGACGACCTCGAGGACATTGGCTACGACCGCGTCGAGATCCTGCATCGCCTGCGGTTCGTGCCGCCATCGTCGAGCTTTCGGGCCGGGTATTCTTACAGCAATTTCGGATTGACAGAGGGTGCCGTGGCAGCCGCGACACCGACGGGAAAGCCCTGGGAGCAGGTCGCCGAGGAGAAGCTCTACCGTCCGCTGGGCATGGCCTCCACGAGTTCCCGCCATTCGGACTTCGTCAAGCGAACCAACCGCGCCGCGCTTCACGTCAAGGTCGATGGCGCCTGGGCAGCGAGGATAGAGCGCGATCCGGATGCGCAGGCGCCCGCCGGCGGCGTCAGCTCTACGGCACGTGACCTCTCGCAATGGGTGCGCCTCATCCTCCACAACGGCGTTTATGCCGGCAAGACACTGATTGCCGCCGATGCGCTAAGCCAGACGCATGTTCCGCTGATATCGCGCGGCAACAACCCCGTCTCCGGCGGCGCATCGTTCTACGGCCTCGGCTGGAATGTCGAATTCGGCCGACACGGCCTGAGCTGGGGCCACGCCGGCGCTTTCAGCGTCGGCGCGCGTACCCTGGTGACAGTCTTCCCAAAGGAGAAGCTGGGCATAGTCATCGTCGCCAACGCCTTTCCGACTGGCCTGCCGGAGGGATTGTCCGACAGCTTCGCCGATCTCGTCTTCGACGGTAAGGTCGAGAAGGACTGGGTCAAGGCGTGGAATGATATCTATGCGGGCCTGTTCGGTCCGGTGGTCGCGGCGGCCAAGGCCGCCTACGCCGCGCCGCCGTCTCCGTCACGGCGAGCCGGGCCGGGCAGTGTCTATGCTGGCCGGTACGCCAACGACTTCATCGGCGACGCGATTGTGTCGAAAGCGGGAGACGACCTTGTACTCAAGGTGGGCCCGGCCGCCGGCCGGTCCTATTCATTGAGGCATTTCGACGGTGATCTTTTCCTGACCTTCCCCGACGCGGAGACGCCGGACAGCCCCTCGGGTGTAAGTTTCGTGGTCGGCGCTGACGGCAAGGCGTCGGCCATGACTGTAGGTTTTCTCGACGACAATCATCTCGGCACGCTGCAACGTGTGGGGGACTGACTTCCAAATCGACCGGTCCCGCCGGGAGTCAGGATGCCGGGCCGTATCGGAGCAGTTTGAAGCAATCGCCGTTGCCCGATTTCGTCTGTGCCAGCGAGGGCTTCGATCTGTCGATCCATTCCTGATGTGACCTCGCGTCGGCTTCGATCGCGTCGACCGGTGCAAGACTGACAAAGCTGCGTCCGTGGCTGAGAAGCCAGCACGCACGGCCGAGAAATCGCCTGCTGCGCTGGCGCAAGAGGTCGGCATCGTAGAAGATGTCGAGCACCTCGTGCTTGATCTTGCGCTCGGTTTCAGGATTGGCGATCGCAACCTCGATCGGCTCGCCGCCGATCGCATCCTGCAGGTCCTTGTAGTCGAGGGTGAGTTGGGTGATGGCATATTTGATCTCGCTCTCGTCGCGCACGATGTCGAACCATAGCGTCGGATCGAGCTGGTTGACGACGAACGACGACTCGAAATCGCGCGACAGGTTGAGGATGTCGAAGTCCCGGATGTCGACGTCGCGCTCAACCAGCAGGATTTCGCGGATCTGCTTGCCAAGCTCCGCTCCCTGCGCGCCGATGGCGGCGTTGGTTCCACCAAGTTCGGGACTAACGTAGGCCCCGCCGTCATCCAGCAGCGCGTCGAATTCGCCAAGTGACTCGACGAGGGGAGCGCCACGAGCGATGCGCGCCGCCAGCTTGGCCAGAACCTGCTGGAGATCCGTTTCGCGTCTGCGCTGGTCTTGGTAATTCTGCTGGAAAAAGAAGATGAACAGCGACACGCCGATGCCGATCAGGATCACGCCCAACTGCGAGAAGATGTTACGGTAGTATTCCAGCAGCTTTTCGCGATGACGCACGTCGTCGCGCACACTGTGGGCGACGCGCAGATTGACGATCAGCGACAGGATGAGCAGCCCAGTACCGACGAGGATGAGGCCGCCGATGAGCAGGTAACCATGGCCTGTGCTGAAGTCCATTCGTTTTCCCTGAAGCCCAGACTGCGCAGAATAGTGCCATTTTGGCTAAATACCTACGGATTTGCAGGCGGTGGATTTGATGGCGGCGACCACCCCAGAAGGTTGACCCGCCTGGCCATCCGGCCGATAGCTCCGCCAGAAACTGCCCCGAGAACCCTGATGACTTCAGACACGAACCTCCACGATGCACGCTCCGCCGATCCTGACACCGCCTGGCAGGCGGACGTCCGCGCCGGGGTGCGCCACGTCCGCGACCTTGACCGCCTCCCGCTGTCGTCAGCCGAGCGCGCAGCCGCCCAGGCCGCGGCGGCGAACCACAAGGTGCGCGCGCCCAAAGCCTATCTCGACCTGATCGACTGGAACGACCCGGCTGATCCGATCCGGGCGCAGGTCATCCCGTCTCCGCAAGAACTTGAGGAAGCGGAAGGCGAACTCGACGATCCGATCGCCGACCATGACTTCAGCCCGGTGCCGCGCTTGACGCATCGCCATGCCGACCGGGTGCTGTTGTTCCCGACCTACCAATGCGCGGTCTATTGCCGGTTCTGCTTCCGCAAGGAATCGCTGACCTCGATCGGCAGGGGTTATACGCGCGAGGCGCTGGAGCCGGCGCTGGCCTATATCGCGGATCACCCCGAAATCCGCGAGGTGATCCTGACCGGCGGCGATCCGCTGTCGCTGCCCGACAAGGCGCTGGCCGAAATCCGCGCGCGCATCGAAGCGATCGCGCATGTGCGGCTGCTGCGCATCCACACGCGCGTTCCGGTGGCGCTGCCGTCGCGCATCACGCCGGGGCTGGTTGCGGCCCTGCAGGGCCGGCTGATGGTCACCATCGTCACCCATTTCAACCACGCGCGGGAAATCACTCAGGCCACGGAAACCGCCTGTCGCACGCTGCGGCAAGCCGGCTTCGTGCTGCTCAACCAGAGCGTTCTGCTCAAAGGCGTCAACGACAGCGTCGAGGCGCTGGAGGAGCTCTGCCGCGAGCTGATGTATCGCCTCGGCGTCAAACCCTATTACCTGCACCATGGCGACCTCGCGCGCGGCATGGCGCACCGGCGCACGACGATTGCGCAGGGGCAGGCGCTGACCGAAGCGCTGCGGGCGCGACTGTCGGGCATCTGCAACCCCGTCTATGTGCTCGACCTGCCGGAAGGCGGCGGCAAGGTGCCGATCGGGCCTTGCCATGTCGAGGGACGGGAGGGCGAGAACTGGCGGCTGCGCGGGCTGGATGGCGAGGTGAGGGCGTATACGGAGATCGTTGGCGAATAGGACTGCGCGCTAACCCCTGTCTTTCTCGACAAACGCCAGCACCACCACGCGCGGGGCAACGCAGTAGGCGAGCCTGGCCTTGCGGCCTGTCTTCGTCGTCGCGTGGCCTGCGTTCAGGTCGACGGTGATGTCCTCATAGCCCAGCACCTCGCGATCGAGCGGATAGACGGCCTTGTAGACGGCTTCCTTGGCGGCAAAAAGGATGCGGCCGGCAAGATGCCGGTCGGCTGCGTCGGTGCGGTCCGCGGGTGTTGTCACGAGCGCCAAAATATCATCCGGGAGAGGCTGCGCGGGCTCGACGTCGATGCCGAGCGAGGCGATATCGCCAACCGGTGCAACCGCCGCTACCGCCATGTCGTCGTCGTGCGCGAGCGAACCCATTATTCCCTCGGGCCAGACCGGCGCGCCGGTTGGCGCGCGCAGGATGGCGACGTCGCCGACGCCAAGCTCCGCCAGCAGTCCGTGCGCGATCCAGCGCGCAGCGCCGCTGGCGCGCCGCATGGCAAGCTGGCGCGCCGCGATAGAGCGGGCTTCCATGGGCAGCAGATGGGCTTCATCGCCTTCGCGGATCAGGCGGCATCCGATCCGGACACCGCTCGGCGCGATCGCGGCCATAGCCTCCAGCAGGGTCGTTTCCGCCGATGAATTCGCAACGGGCGGCGTCAACGATCGACCATCGGCAGGACGGCGATCATTTCTCCGTCCTCGTCGATGCCTTGTTCCACGAAGCCGGCTGCGCGATAGAGGTGGCGTGCGGCCTCGTTCTCGGGCTCGTAGCAGATCGAAACCTCCCTGATATGGCCGAGATTTCCGATCTCGTCGAGCAAGGCGCGCAATGCGGCTTTGCCATAGCCTTTGCCCTGGTGGGCGCGGTCGATCATGAAGCGGTAGACCAGCGCCTCGTTGTCCGACGCATCGTACATCAGGAAACCGACGACACGGGTCCCAGCCATGATGGCGCGCGGCCGCGCGTCTTCGTCGGTTTCGGCTTCTTCGAGGGACTCCGAATTGCCGGCGACGAAATCCCTCTGCTCCGGAGCCAGTTCCAGGGCCGCCACCAGAGCGCGGTTGGCCCTGGTCACGGCAACGAGACGGATGTCCTCGGTGTTCAAGCCGATGCCTTGGCCGAGGACTCGGTGATCGGTTCGACGAAGCGATGCAGCTTGGCCGGGTTGCCGCGCCATATGGAGTTGGGCTCCAGCTCTTCGCCCTTCATGACGAAGGAGTCGACATCGACCACCGAACCTTCGCCCATGACAACGCCGTAGTGGACAAAGGCGGAGGGTCCGAGCGTGCAGCCCTTGCCGATGCGGATGAAGTCGGACTTGAAGGCGCCTTCTTCCAGCGAATGGGCCTGGATGACGCAGCCCTCGTTGAGGGTGGCGTCGTCGCCGATCTCCACCAGCGAGCGTTCTGTCAGATTGCTGCCGCCGTCATAGACACGGCTGCCGATCTTGACGCCCAGCATGCGCAGGATCATCGGCCGGAACGGCGTGCCGGCGAACAGCCGCACGATCGGCGAATCCGCCAGCTTCCAGTGGCGTTCATGACGCCAGAACGCGACGTCATAGATCGTCGTCATCTGCGGCTTCAGCCTGCCGAAACCAAGACTTGCCCGTTCCACGAAGATGTAGAACGGAATGGTGATCGCCGAGGTCAGCAGCACGGCGACGAACAGTGCGACTTCAGCCCATTCGGTGTAGTAGTTCAGCGCCCGGTCCCAGATCGCCAGCGTGGCGAACAGCATGACCCATTGCGTTGCCACGAACAGCAGGATCGTCACCAGATTGTGGCGGTTCTTCAATGGGATGCGCCGGCGCCGGTCGTCCTCGTCGATGCCGGCGATGAGTTCCTTGTCGCGGTTCACCATGCGCGGGATTTCAAAGGCAGGCGAACCCAAGAGCCCGACATTCTCGCGCAGCGGCCCGTCGATGGGGATCATCACCTTGGTGCCGAGCAGGACGTTGTCGCCGGTGCGGCCGTCCGGCGGATAGTAGATGTTGTTGCCGAGATAATTGCGCTCGCCGATCCTCGTCGGCTCGAGCCTGAAGGCGGCGGCGGATTTGTGCATGTTGATCATGAACAGCCCGTCCGACACCATGGTCTCGGTGCCGATCTCGCACAGAAGCGGGTTTTCGTGCTGCTGGTTGGAGCCGAAATTGGAGCCGGTCTGCACCACCTTGTTGAGATTCCAGCCGATCGCTCGCATGTAGTGCACGATGGCCGAGCTGTCGCCGGCCAGCAGGCCGAGCACGCGGGAATTGCTGGAGAATTCAGCGACGGTCTGCAGCCAGTAGCGGAAGCCGTACAGCGTGTAGGTGCGGCCTGGCTTCAACAGCAGGCTGACCAGGCGCGGCACCAGCGTCGCCGCCAGGAAGGATGCGGCCATGTAGCCGAACAGCGTCACCGTGGTGCCGATCGCGACGACGCCGATGGTTTCCTGGTAGTCGTCGCCGACATTTTCCCAATAGCTGTGGAACAGGAGCGGCAAGGGAGTGACGATGGCAAACAGGCCGATCAGCTGAACCGCTTCGAACAGGAAGCGCCGGATGTTGGACGGATCGACATTGCGCACCTTGCAATAGTCGGCCGTGGTCGGCACGGCCGGCGAGCCATGCCAGCGTTCGCCGTCGGGGATGCTTTGGCCGCGGTGCAGCGAGGACGAATGGCCGAGCTGGGCGCCGTCGCCGATCCTGGTGTCGATGTCGAGCGTCGAACCGACGCCGACAAAGGCATCGCGGCCGATGGTCAGCGGCCCGGTGTGGATATAGCCGGCCTGCGCCCGGAAGCCGAGGATCATCGATTCCTTGCGCAGGATGGTGTTGGCGCCGATCGAGATGAGATCCGTGCAGACGGGCACGGATTTCGATTCGATGACGGCGTTCTTGCCGAGCCTGGTGCCGAGAAGCTGCAGGTAGATGCTGTAGAGCGGGCTGCCGCGGAACAGCACGACGGGCGCGGTGCGGATCAACGTCTTGACCACCCAGAAGCGGAAGTAACGCACGCCCCAGATGGGAAACGCTTCCGCCTTCCAGCGGCCGACCAGCACCCATTTGGCGAGGACGGCAAAACCCGACATGCCGAAGAACACGGCGGCCGAAAGCGCCACGCACCTGATGTAGAGCTGCAGCGGATCGTCGAGCGCGTCGTACATCCAGTTGAGACCACCATTGATCGCCCACAGGGCGCCATAGCTGTAGAGCCCGTAGAACATCAGCTGTGCGGCGCCGCAGGTCCAATAGGCAAGATTGGAGGCCCGCCGCGTGAGGACGGGCTCGTTGGTGGCCGTCGTCATCTCGTCCGCTACGCCCAGATGCAGCGCCAGCCGCGCCACGGTCGGGTGGAGGTAGATGTCGCGCATGGACGCCGTCGCCCATTCCTTCCTGGTGCGCACACGGGCGCAGAAATGCGCCATCAGCAGCGAGTTGGCGCCGAGATCGTCGAAGAAATTGTCCTCGACGGACACTTCGTCGAACTTCAGCACCGCGGCCAGCGCGTCGGCCAGGAAACGCTCGTCGTCATTGGCGGGCGCGACCATGGCG
>NZ_RZRR01000227.1:0-6865 GCF_003998555.1 Mesorhizobium sp. M7A.F.Ca.CA.002.09.1.1
GATCTACACCGAGCGCCGCGAAGCGCAGGCAATGGTGGATCTGGCGGCGATCACCGCCGCCTCGAACATGACCAATGTCAATACAGCGGTCGTTACCACGCTGACCGACAACGGCATGCCAGGGGTTGTCGTTCAAAGCTCGGGACAGACGATCGAGCCGGCGGTCGGCAAAACCGTCGTGACGGTCACGCCCGGGCGATATGTGGCATCCGGGGCCAATGTGGGCCAGCGTTTCCAGGCCAGCATAACCCCCTACAATGCCGTCCGTGTCACCCTGAAGAAGATCCCCGCCCGCTATTTCGCGAGTTCCCTGATCCCCACTCCCGTCATCGGCACCCAAGCCACCGCCAGCATGACGCCACAGGCGACATTCTCGGTCGGATCGAGGCTCGCCAGCCTCGATGGCGGTATCCTCAACGCGCTTCTCGGCGGACTGCTCGGCAGCAACATCTCGCTCAGTGTCATGGACTACAACGCGCTGATCTCCGCGGATGTGAGCGTGCTCTCCTTCGTGGACGGCCTTGCCACACAGCTGAACCTGACCGGCGTCTCGTATTCGGATGTGCTGGCATCGAAGGCGACCGTCGGCCAGATCGCCACGGCCATGGCCAATGTGCCTGGGCTTGGCAACACGGCCAAGGTCGCCCTGCAGACGATCGCGTCCAAGTCGACCAGCACGGTCCAGATCCCGCTCAGTCATCTGGTCGATCTCGGCTCCGTCGGCAAGTTGGGCCTCGGCCAAAGGCCCGCCGGCCTCGGCGTCGACGCCAGCGCCTTGGGAATGCTGACGGCCGCCGCCGGACTGGCAAACGGTTCAAAACAGGTCGACGTCGCCCTCGGAGCCACCATTCCCGGGGTGCTGTCGACCACGCTCGCCATCGCCATCGGCGAACCACCGCAATCCTCGCCATGGCTGGCGGTTGGAGAAGCCGGCACCGTGGTTCGCACCGCGCAAACGCGCATTAAGCTGCTTGTCACGGTCGGCGTCGGCAACCCAAACCTGGGCGGCGGTATCAGCCTGCTGTCGGTCAAGCTGCCGCTGAATGTCGAAGTAGCCTACGCCGAGGCCAAGCTGACCGACATCAACTGCCCGACCGGCCCCGACAGCCTGAAGGTTACCATTGCCGCGAAGCCCGGCATCGCGGCGGTGAACCTTGCCGCCAGCGATGCCGATAACAGCCCCACCGCCTTCGCGGATTTCAGCAACCCGCAGTCGTTCTCCGACGCCAACATCGCGGATGTCAGCCTCAATCTGCTGCTGCTAAAAATCCCGCTAATACTGGTGAAGGGTTCGGCGGGTGCCGACATCACCAACGTCAGCCCGACCAACCTGGTCTTCAACAAAACCGAGATCGCCGCCAAAACCATCAAGACGACGCCGACACGGGACATTACCCAGACGCTGACAACGTCACTGGTCGACAAGTTGTCGCTTTCCGTCAATGCGCTTGGTATCCTCGGGCTTGACGTAACGGCGTTGCTCGGCACCGTGAAGCCAGCTGTGACGACGCTTCTGAAAACCGTGACCGCACCAGTCGACACATTGCTTTACAATCTACTCGATACGCTCGGCGTGCATCTCGGCGTGGCCGATGTCCGGGTCACCGGCGCGACATGCGGACGTGCCGTGCTGGTGCAGTAACGTCGGGATATCAGTCGAGCCTGCCCAAAAAGGCTCCGAGCGCTGGCAGCAAAAGCTCAGTCTCGACGACCGCGGCATTGCCATCCAGCTGCGCAACCGCTCCGATGTCCCCCGGCAACGGCCAATTGGCCGGTCCTCCGGCGAAATTGAAGACACAGAGCAGTCTTTCACCGCCGCCGTCGCGGATGAAAGCGAGCAGGTCACCCTTGGCGTCGAGAAAGCGGATCGAGCCGGATATCAGCGCCTCATGCTCCCCGCGCAAGGCCAGCGCAGCCCGGTAGGACGCGAGCACAGAGACCGTGTCGGCATTCTGGACGTCAACGGCGCGAGCGCGATGGCTGGCCGGTATCGGCAGCCAGGGCCTGGCCGTGGAGAAGCCTGCATTGTCGGCGCCGGCCTCCCACACCATCGGCGTGCGGCACCCATCCCTGCCCTTGACGCCTGGCCAGAAGCGGATGCCGACGGGATCGCGCAGATCTTCATAGGCCAGCTCCGCCTCCTCCAGCCCGAGTTCCTCGCCCTCGTAGAGGCAGATCGAGCCGCGCAGGCAGGCGAGCAGCATGATCGAGAATCTTGCGACCGCGTCGGGCTCGCTGTCCGGCCTTGTCCAGCGGCTGACATGGCGCGCCACGTCATGGTTGGAGAAGGCCCAGCAGACCCAGCCGTCGGAGACGGCCGCCTCGAAGGCTTCGACGCAGCCACGCACATGCGCAGCCGAGAACTGCGGACCGAGCAGGTCGAAGGTGTAACACATATGCAGCTTGTCGCCGCCTGAAGTGTAGGCCGCGAGCGTCTGCAGCGAGCGGCCTTCATCGCCGATCTCGCCGACGGCGGCGCGGTCGTCATATTCGTCGAGCAGCGCCCTGAAGCGGCGCAGGAACGCCAGGTTTTCCGGCTGCGTCTTGTCGAACAGGTGCTCCTGGTAAAGGTAGGTGTTGGTCTCGCTGTTGGTGCCGGCGACGCTTGATGCCAAGGGTGGATTGCTGCGCAACCAGCGGTCGTGGACATAGTAATTGACCGTATCGAGCCGAAAACCGTCGACGCCGCGCTCCAGCCAGAAGCGCACAGTTTCCAGAAGCGCGTCCTGAACCTCCGGATTGTGGAAATTCAGATCGGGCTGCGAGGGGAGGAAATTGTGCATGTAATACTGCCGGCGGGTAGAATCCCATTCCCAGGCCGGGCCACCGAAGACGGAGAGCCAGTTGTTTGGCGCGCTGCCATCTGGCTTGGTATCGGCCCAGACATACCAGTCGGCTTTGGGGTTATCGCGGCTGGCGCGGCTTTCGACAAACCAGTCGTGCTTGTCGGATGAATGCGACAGCACCTGGTCGATGATGATCTTCAGGCCGAGACGATGCGCCTCGGCGACCAGCGCATCGAAATCCTCGAGCGTGCCGAACATCGGATCGACATCGCAGTAGTCCGACACGTCGTAGCCCATATCGGCCATCGGCGACTTGAAGAAAGGCGACAGCCAGATGGCGCCGACACCGAGCGAGGCGACATGGGCGAGCCTCGATGTGATACCGGCGAGATCGCCGCTGCCATCGCCGGTCGTGTCCTGGAAGGAGCGCGGATAGATCTGGTAGATGGCGCAACCGCGCCACCATCCCTTCTTGTCACTCGCCGCCATTGCGCTTCTCCCTTGTGCCGGCCTGCGCTCGTTCGATCATGAAGATCATCGTCCGCCCGGATATTGGCCGCGAGATATCCGCCGCATCCGGCGCTTCGATAGCTGGGGCCCAGAAGAATCCGTCTCGTTCAGGCAAGGTGAACATGCAGGCCCGGCGATCGCCGTTGACAAGCACCGCAAGACGGCGGTCGTCATCGCTGGCGCCACTCAGGACCATGACAAGACGGTGCCGCTGCGGATCCTGCCAGCTCTGTTCATCGAGCGGCGCGCCCGTCTCAGCAAGCCATGCGACGTCCGGTATCTCCGAACCTGCCGGCGGCTGGCCAGTGAGGAAGCTTGTGTCGGAAAGCGCCGGCATCGATCGGCGCAGCCTCGAGAGTTCCGCCGTGTAGCGCTCCAGCGCCTGGTCGCGGCCGGCCCAGTCGAGCCAGGTGATCTCGTTGTCCTGGGCATAGGCGTTGTTGTTGCCTTGCTGGGTGCGGCCGAATTCGTCGCCCGCGGTCAGCATGATGGTGCCGCGCGAGGCAAACAGCGCGGCGAGCAGAGCGCGCTGGTCGTTCTGGCGAGCCGCTGCCACGGCCGGGTTGTCCGCATCACCTTCCACGCCGTTGTTCCAGGACAGGTTTTCATTGTGGCCGTCGCGGTTCTGCTCGCCATTGGCTTCGTTGTGCTTGCGCTCGTAGCGCACGATGTCGGCGAGCGTCATGCCGTCATGGGCGGCGATGAAATTGACACTGCGGCTGGCGCCTTGCCCGTTCGCGGCAAACACATCTGACGAACCGGCGAGCCGGGTCGCCAGGGCGCCGACCATGCCGGCGTCGCCACGCCAGAACCGTCTTACATCGTCGCGATACTTGTCGTTCCATTCGAGGAAGGGCGCTGGAAAATTGCCGAGCTGATAGCCGTCGGGGCCGATGTCCCACGGCTCGGCGATCAACACGCGATCGGCCAGCAGTGCGTCATCGCGCATCGCTCTCAGCAGCGGCGCCTCGGCATCGAATGTGCCCTCGACCCGCCCCAGAATGGGAGCGAGGTCGAAGCGGAAGCCATCGACACCGGCATCCCTGACGAAATGGCGAAGCGTGTCGAGGACCATCTCCTGGACCACAGGATGGTCGCAAGCGACTGTGTTGCCGGTACCGGTGTCGTTGGCCAGCCTGCCATCAGGTGTGTGCCGGTAGTAGGCCTGGTTGTCGAAGCCGCGCAGCGACAGCGTGGGACCAAGCCTGTCGCTCTCGCCGGTGTGGTTGAAGACGAGGTCGAGGATGACGCCGATACCAGCCTGGCGCAGCACAGCGACCGTGTTTCGCAGTTCCATGATGCCGCCCGGCGCAAGGCGCGGATCGAGGGCCATGAACGTCACGGGATTGTAGCCCCAGGCGTTGCGCAGCCCGAGCGGCGGCAGATGCCGTTCGTCGATCGACGCGGTCACCGGGATCAATTCGACCGCGCCAACGCCGAGTTTTTTCAGGTGCTCGACGATCGCCGGTTGAGCAAGTGCGGCGACTGTTCCGCGCAATTTTTCGGGAACGTCCGAATGCAGCATGGTGAAGGCGCGCACCGGAATTTCGTAGACCAGGCCGCCGGCGCGGAAGAGCGGCGGCGCAGCCTGCACAGGCTTCGGTAGCGCAGCCGCGATCGCCTTCGGCATCAGCGACGCGGTATCGCCCCCCTCGCCCCGGCGATCGGCCAGCCGCCAGTCATAGGCATAAGGCCTGTCAATCTCGACGGCGTAGGGATCGGTCAGCAATTTGTCGGGGTCGAACCACAGTCCATGCTCCGGCGCATAGTCCCCGTCGGCGCGGAAACCGTAGCGGGTTCCGGAGCCAAGACCTGCAACGAACAGCGCGTGGACGCCCTCGCCTTCCCGCTGCAGTTCGAGCCGTTCGATTTCCCGCATGCCCTGCTCGTCGAAGATCGAGACCCAAAGCCGACGGGCGGCCTGCGACCAGGCGGCAAAGCGGATGCCTTCGCGGGTGACTGTGGCGCCGAGCTGGGTCATGCCCGCGCCTCACCTTCTCCCCTCGCGGGAGAAGGTGGATCGGCGCGCAGCGCCGAGACGGATGAGGGGTGTTGAAAGGAACGCGGCGTTAGTGATCTGGACATCGGTTTGCGCCAAGCTGGAGCACCCCTCATCCGACCGAGCTTCGCTCGGCCACCTTCTCCCACAAGGGGAGAAGGTGAAACGCGCGCAGCCACTCTCAAGTGATCACGCTCGGCTTGGGGCGGCCGGTATGGCTGTGAATCCCGGCAATATCGTCAGCCGCGGCAATCAGATCGGCAAGGGCGGCCTGGGTGTCGAGATCGTGCCGAGACTTGTCCGGCTCGTAGCGCTCGATGTAGACGCGCAACGTCGCGCCCGACGTGCCGGTGCCGGACAGCCGAAAGACGACCCGCGAACCACCTTCGAACAGAACCCTGATGCCCTGATGCTCGCTGATCGAACCGTCGACCGGATCGTGATAGGCAAAATCGTCGGCACTGGCGATTTTCAGGCCGCGCACGCTGGTGCCAGGCAGCGAGCCGAGCTTGGCACGCAGTTCGTCGACCAGCGCGTTGGCGCGGTCGCTCTCGACCTCTTCATAATCATGCCGCGAATAGTAGTTGCGACCGTAGGTCGCCCAGTGCTCGGTGACGATCTGCTTGCAGCTTTCGCCACGCGCGGCGAGGATGTTGAGCCACAAAAGCACCGCCCACAGGCCGTCCTTTTCGCGGACATGGTTGGAGCCGGTGCCGGCACTCTCTTCACCGCAGATCGTCGCCATGTCGGCATCGAGCAGATTGCCGAAGAATTTCCAGCCGGTCGGAGTCTCATAGATGCCGACGCCGAGTTTTTCAGCAACGCGATCGGCCGCGCCACTGGTCGGCATCGAGCGTGCAATGCCTTTCAAACCGGCCTTGTAGCCGGGCGCCAGACGCGCATTGGCGGCGAGCATGGCGACCGAATCCGACGGGGTGACGAAAATGCCCTTGCCGATGATCAGATTGCGGTCGCCATCGCCATCCGAGGCGGCGCCGAAATCCGGTGCGTCCGGTCCCATCATCTCGTCATAGAGGTGCTTGGCATGGACGAGGTTAGGGTCCGGGTGATGGCCGCCGAAATCCGGCAGCGGCTTGAAATTGCGGCAGGTGCCATTGGGCGCGCCGAGCCGGTTTTCCAGGATCTCCTTGGCGTAGGGACCGGTCACCGCGTGCATGGCGTCGAAGCGCATGCGGAAGCCGGACTTGAAGAGTTTGCGCAGGGCGTCGAAATCGAACAGGCTTTCCATCAGCGCGGCATAGTCCACGACCGGATCGATGATCTCGACCGTCATGCCGGCGGCCTTGACCGTGCCTGTTGTGTCGATGTCGATCGGATCGATATCGGCGATCTTGAAGCTCGAAATCGCCTTGGTCTTTTCGAAGATCGCGTCGGTGAGCTTTTCCGGCGCCGGGCCGCCATTGCCGGCATTGTACTTGATGCCGAAATCCTCATGCGGGCCGCCCGGATTGTGGCTGGCCGACAGGATGATGCCGCCGAAGGTCTTGTATTTGCGGATGACATGCGAAGCGGCTGGCGTCGACAGGATGCCGCCCTGCCCGACCATCAC
>NZ_RZRR01000228.1:0-6857 GCF_003998555.1 Mesorhizobium sp. M7A.F.Ca.CA.002.09.1.1
GGGATGGCGAGGCGACCGCGGGACGGCGGATGCGGACATGCGTTCGCGTATCATGACAAAGGCTACGCGAATGTGATGGTTAAGACCGGCCTTAAAGTCTCGTAAAGCCGGATCGGTCATGTTAGCCGGCAGTGGATGGGTGGCGTGGGGGCTAGCCAGTCGAGGCCGACATATTGCCGGTAACACGCCTGATCATTGTCTTTCTGATGCTGGGAAGCTTCGCGCTGCTCTTTGCCGAACTGGTGCGCCAGTCCGAAGAGACGAGCTTCCGACCGCAGCCCACGGCGTCGCGCTGTGGTGACGCAGCCGGAGCGCCATGCCCGCAAAGGGCGCTGTAGCGCTGTAACCTGATCATCCTTTCGGACGACCGGCGGCATTGGCGGCCGCTTCGGTGCGCGACATCGCGCGGCAGTTTCTCTCCTTAAAAGCAGAGGCCGGTCGGCTGCCGCACGTTCCACTCGTGAAAGCTTGCTGTTTGCACTCGCGGCGCTTGGCGGTGTAGATGGGTGCACCGATTGGCGGAAAGGTTTTTGGGTAGCCTCGTATCCGCCGTTGTTGGGAAACAAGCCCTGCGGCTCGTTGACTGGCCGGGTGTCTGGAGCAGGGGGTTCCATGTCGCGCAGCGTGTTGATTTCTGGTGGCTGCGGCTTCCTCGGCTCACATCTGGTCGACCGTCTGTTGCGGCGAAGCGATCTGGAAAAGCTGATCGTCGTCGACAATCTTTGGACCGGGACGCGAGACAACGTCGCACATATCGCCGATCCGCGTTTCGATCTGCAGATTGCCGATGCCGAAAGCTTTTCATCCCTTCAACGCTTCGATGAGATCATCCATCTCGCGTCGCCGGCTTCGCCGCTTTGGTACATGCGCGAGCCGGTACGCACGATCAAGGCCAACATCGGCGGCGCGCTCAATCTTCTGACGCTGCTCAAGCCCGGCGGCCGTTTCTGCTTCGCCTCGACCTCGGAAGTCTATGGCGACCCCCTGGTTTCACCCCAACCCGAGAGTTACAGGGGATCGGTGGACTGCACCGGTCCCAGGGCCTCTTATGATGAAAGCAAACGCTGCACCGAGGCATTGCTGTTCGAACAGCAGCGGGTTGTCGGGCTCGACATTCGCGTCGTCAGGATTTTCAACACATATGGGCCGCGAACCCGCATCGACGACGGACGCGCCGTTTCGAACTTTGCCATCCAGGCTCTGACAACCGGGGTGCTGACGGTCTATGGCGACGGGTCCCAATCGCGCAGTTGGGGTTATGTCGACGACATCGTCGAGGGGCTGGAACGTTACTTCTGGCGCGACGGCATCTCGCATCGCGGCCCTCTGAACATCGGCAACGATCACGAGGTTTCCGTCCTGCGCATCGCGGAATTCGTCAGGTCGCTTGTCCCCGGCAGCCGCATCGAGCACCACCCTCCGGCTCCCCAGGATCCGACAAATCGGCGTCCGGACCTGACGTCGGCGAGGCATGTCCTTCCTGGCTGGGAAGCCAGGACGGGCTATCAGGAAGGCATCGGGCGCACCTTCGATTGGTTCCGTCAGCGAATTGCGGCCGGAACCGTTGCGGCCCCAACGGCCTGACGCGCCCGACGTCGCGGCCAAAGCTCTTTCCTGGCTGCCCACTTGGTCACCACCGCATCGGGCGCATCGATCGGCGAGCCATGGCCGTATCCGCATAAAGATATTGACTGCATGTTTAGTCATAGTTACTCCTGAGGTCGCGAATTGAGTTGGACAGCCGGCGCCAGCCGGTGAATGGCCACCGTGAAGAGGGGAATATCTCGACTGCGATGCGGCTTGCCGTTGCCGGTGCGCCGCATGCCGCAAATGCGATGCCGACGGCCGTTCTCGTGCCGTCGATCGGCATTGTCGCGGCCATCTTTTCGTCAGCAGGAAACGGACCTGAGGCCGTAACGCCGCCGGTCCCAACAATGGGAGCATACAGCATGAACTGGAAACTGACCGCGACGGCCATCGGCCTGTCGCTGCTGACTGTCACGGGCGTTGCCCATGCCGACGGCGAACTCAACATCTACAATTGGGGCAACTACACCAGTCCCGAGCTGATCAAGAAGTTCGAGGAGACCTACAAGGTCAAGGTCACCGTCACCGACTATGATTCCAACGATACCGCCCTGGCCAAGGTCCGGCAGGGCGCCTCCGGCTATGACATCGTCGTGCCCTCGGCGAGCGTCGTGCCGGTCTGGATCAGCGAAGGTCTGCTCTTGGAGACCGATCCCAACAAGATGGAGAACTTCAAGAACGTCGATCCCAGGTGGGTCGATGTTCCATTCGATCCAGGCCGCAAATATACCGTTCCATGGCAGTGGGGAACGACCGGCATTTCGGTGAACAAGTCGGTTTATGCCGGCGACCCCAACACATCGGCGATCTTCCTCGACCCACCCCCCGAACTCGTCGGCAAGATCAATGTCGTACCCGAAATGGGTGACATCATGTTCCTCGCCATCGCTTACGAGGGTGGCAAATATTGCAGCAGCGACATGCAGATGCTGAAGAAGGTGCATGACAAGCTGGTGGAGGCCAAGGCGAAATGGCTTTCGCTCGACTATGCGGCCGTCGACGGCCTGGGCAGGGGCGACATCGCCGCGGGCGTCAACTGGAACGGCATATCGCTGCGCGAGCGGCTTGAGAACGACAAGATCGTCTATGGCTATCCCAAGGAAGGCTATCCGATCTGGATGGACAATGTCGCTGTCCTCAAGGACGCCAAAAACGTCGACAACGCCAAGCTGTTCCAGAATTTCATCATGGATCCGCAGAATGCGGCGCTGATCTCAGCCTTTGCGCGTTATTCGAACGGCATCAAGGGCTCGGAAGCCTTCATGCCCGACGACATGAAGACCGCGCCGGAAGTCAACATTCCCGCCGATTTCGCCGCCAAGGGCCAGTTCATGCAGGCATGCCCGCCCGACGTGCAGGCGCTCTACACGAAGATCTGGACCGATCTGCAGAAATGACCTGACCAGGCTTTCCCGCGCCGCAGCACGCGGCGCGGTCATCTCCGTCCATGCAACGCGATGCGCAGATCGCAGGAGACTTCCCATGACCGATCTCGACCTTTGCTACATGCCGGCCAGCGAGGCGCTGCGGCTGTTCAAGGCAAAGAAGCTTTCGCCCGTCGAACTGATGCAGGCCACCATCCGCCGCGCCGAAGCCACCAAGCCGACGATCAACTGCCTCACCTTCACGCATTTCGACGAGGCGATGGATCTGGCCAGGAAAGCCGAGGCGAAATACGCCAGGGGGGCCCGTACCGGGGCGCTCGAGGGGCTGCCGATCGGCATCAAGGACGAGAGCTACATCAAGGACAAGCCGACCTCGCACGGCTCGCTGCTGTCCCGGGATGCCATCGGTGGCCATACGTCGACGATGAACGAGCGCATCATCAAGGCCGGAGGCATTGTCCATGCCCGCACGGCGACGCCTGAATTCAGCTGCGCCGGCTACACCTGGTCGAAACGCTGGGGCGTGACGCGCAATCCGTGGAACCCGGATTTCACGCCCGGCGGTTCGTCCGGCGGTGCCGCGGCGACGCTGGCGTCCGGCACGTCGTCGATCGCCACCGGCTCGGACATTGCCGGGTCGATCCGAATTCCCGCGTCGGCCTGCGGTCTTGTCGGCTTCAAGCCGCCTTACGGGCGCAATCCGGACGAGCCGCCGTTCAACCTCGATTTCTACTGCCACACCGGACCTTTGGCGCGAAACGTCGGGGATGCGATCCTGCTGCAGAACGTGATGGCCGGACCGAGCCCGCTCGACATCGCCACGCTCCGCCCCAAACTGCGCCTGCCCAGCGACTACAAGCCGATCAAGGGCTGGAAGATTGCTTTCTCGATGGACCTCGGTTCTTTCGAGGTCGATCCGGACGTGCGCAAGAACACGCTTGCCGCCTGCGATGTGTTTCGCTCGCTTGGCGCCACGGTCGAGGAAGTCGATCTGGGCTGGGGCGACGACGTGCTCAAGGCGGGCATGGCCTATCTCGAACATCTGTTCGGCGCCTCACTGTCGCAACTGCTCAAGGAGCACGGCAAGGACATGACGAGCTATGCCAGGCAGTTCGCCGAGGACGGGCAAAGGTCGAAGGCGACGGACTTTGTCGGAACACTGGAAGTGGCGGCCAGGATGTACCAGACGCTGGGGCCGCTGCTGGAGACCTACGATGTGCTGATCTGCCCGACCAACGCGCTTCCCGCCGTGCCGGCGGAGTTCGATCAGACAACGGGCACGGTCGAGATCAACGGCAAGCAGGTGAACCCGTCGCTTGGCTGGGTGATGACGACGCCGTTCAACATGATGAGCCGCTGTCCGGTTCTATCCGTGCCGTCGGGCCGGGCGGCAAGCGGCGTGCCGACAGGCATCCAGATCGTCGGCCGCACCTATTGCGATGCCGATGTCTTCCGGGCGGCCATGGCCTATGAGATGGCCAAGGGGCAGTGGTACACAAACGCCGAAACGCGCCCGTCGCTATAACAGGGCGATGCGGCCCTTGCCGCGATCGTGGTTGATCTGCGGTTTCGGTTGTGGTGAGCCGACGCCGGACACCTCGAATAGACGGATCCGTGGCGGCGCCGGCGATCGCCGGCAGAAGTCCGAAAGGAGCTGGACGAAGATGGCGCAACAAAACACTGCGGCGGCAAAACGCAAAGGCGCAACGGCGAAGAATGGACGTGCGGCAAACGATGCCGCGCCGCCCAAGGACCGTCGGCGCGAACGCGGCGAAGCCAGCGTGCAGCGGATCATCGACGCCACCATCGAGCTCATCGCGGAGGAGGGACTGGCAAGCGTCACCATGCAGCGCATCGCCGAACATGTCGGCTCGTCCAATGCCCTGGTCGTCTTCCATTTCCGCAGCAAGGAGAACCTGTTTCGCGCCGTCCTGCAGTATCTCAGCGATCGATACGACGAGCTGTGGGTGACGCTGGTGCGAGCGCCCGGCCTGTCGCCGGTTGAGCGGGCCCTGGGCGCGGTCGATTGCGCGCAACGTTTCGCCCGCCAGCACCCGAAATGGGTTTCGGTCTTTGTCGTGTTCTCCAGCGACCGCAAGAGCATGCAGATCTACAATGAGATCGGCCTGCCGAGCGATCTTGCCTACACCGCCGAAGCGCGCGAGTTGCTGATCGAGATTTCGCGCAGCGGCGGTTACACCGACGTCGACATCGACACGCTGTCGGAGAGCCTGAATTATCTGGTCCACGGCGCCTGGTATTGGGATCATCTCAATCCATCCAGCCGTGACACCAACGTGCTGCGCAAGACCATGCTGCTCCTGCTGCATCAGGCATTCCCGCGGCATTTCGAACTGATGCGCTAGAGCAATTCCAGGAAAAGTGTGAAACGGTTTTCCGTCCGGAATTGCGCCAAACAAGGAGTTGGAGTGGTTCGCCGTTTCCGTGAAACGGTGAACCGCTCTGACCGCTTTCATGGCTGCCGCAGATGGCAGCCGGCCTGCCGCTTCTGTTCCAGATACTCGTCGACAAGCTGGCGGTAGCGCACCTTGCCGAAACTCGGGAAATGGCCGCCATGCACGACCGAGACATCGAGGTCGCGCAGGCGCAGCAGTGTCGCCATGTAGTCTGATATGTCCGAGTGGTAGACGTCGTCGATCAGCGGGCCGTCATAGATGATATCGCCTGATAACAGGATGCCCGTCCTGTTTTCATAGAGCGCGATGCCGCCGGGCGAATGGCCGGGCGTGTGGATCACCTCGAAGGCACGATCGCCGAGATCGACGACGTCCCCATGCTTGAGCAAACGGCCTGCCGGTGCGGGCGGAATACGGTAGCGCGCCGTGTTCCAGCCTTGCGGCTGGCAATCGAACATTTCGTCGGTCGCATAGGTGTCGGCTGCCGTCCACTCGTTACGCGGATCGGCGAGGATCCCGGCCTCGGCGGCGTGCACGCACCGTTCGGGAAATTCGTGGTGGCAGCCTATATGATCGAAATGCGTGTGGCTGGCGACGCAAATCAGCTTGCGCTCGCTGACCAACGGCACGTGACGCCTGAGGCTGAAATGGCCAAGCCCGGTGTCGAACAGAAGGTCACGATCGCGGCCGCGCACATGCCACATGTTGCAGCGGAAGAACGGTTTTATCCAAGGCTCGTGGATCAAGGTCACGCCATCGCTCATGCGGATGGTCTCGTACCAGTCTGGTGCCTCGATGACCGCAAGCGTTGCCATGTTTCAATCCGTCAGAAAGTTCAGTCCGTCAGCAGGATGATCTGGTCGGTATCGCAGGAAATCGCGACCCTGTCGCCCGGCTGGACGGTCGCCGTCGCGGGCAATTTGGCGATGAAGTGGAGCGAAGGGTCCTCGACGGAAACGGCGAGCACGCGCTTGAAGCTGCCCTGGAAAACCACGTCGCTCACCTCGGCTGTGCCAAGCCTGACACCGCCGCGCGCCTCGCCGAGGACAAGATGCTCCGGCCGTATGGCCAGCGCAACGGTAGAGCCGACCGGCAAGGCGCCGGGCAGCGAGACCGGCCCGACCGGCGTCGCGACGGCGCTTGTCCTATCCTTCGCCTCCGTGACCGTGCCGGCGAGGATCGTGCTTTCGCCCATGAAGGTCGCCGAAAAACGCGTCGCCGGCCGTGCGTAGACGCGCTCTGGCGGACCTTCGTCCTCGATGCGCCCGTCATTCATCACCACGCAATGGTCGGCCAGCGCCATCGCCTCTTCCTGGTCGTGCGTGACATGGATAAAGGCGGTGCCGACGCGCTTCTGGATCGCCTTCAATTCATCCTGCATCTGCCGGCGAAGTTTGAGGTCGAGGGCGCCGAGCGGCTCGTCGAGCAACAGCACCGCCGGCTCGATCACCAGCGCCCGCGCCAGCGC
>NZ_RZRR01000229.1:0-6843 GCF_003998555.1 Mesorhizobium sp. M7A.F.Ca.CA.002.09.1.1
CTTCCGCCTATTGCCGCGGCTCGCCGCCGACGGGGCAATCGTCATCGTCAGCGACATCAATGCCAAAGGCGCCAAGGCGGCGGCCGCGGCAATAGGCGGAAGGGCGAGGGCGATTGCCGCCGACATTTCCGATCCGGCCTCCGTCAAGGCACTCTTCGCCGAAATCCAGACCCTGACCGGGGGCATCGACATCCTGGTCAACAATGCCAGCATCGTGCCGTTCGTCGCCTGGGACGATGTCGATCTCGACCATTGGCGCAAGATCATCGACGTCAATTTGACAGGCACCTTCATCGTCAGCCGCGCCGGCACGGACCAGATGCGTGCGGCAGGCAAAGCTGGGCGGGTGATCAGCATCGCATCCAACACCTTCTTTGCCGGCACGCCGAACATGGCGGCCTATGTCGCAGCCAAGGGTGGCGTCATAGGCTTCACCAGGGCGCTCGCCACCGAACTCGGCAAATACAACATCACCGCCAATGCGGTGACGCCCGGCCTGGTCGAGAGCGACGGCGTCAAGGCGAGCCCGCACAATGAGGCGTTCGGCTTCGTCGAGATGCTTCAGGCGATGAAAGGCAAGGGGCAGCCGGAACATATCGCCGATGTGGTCTCGTTCCTGGCCTCCGACGATGCGCGCTGGATCACCGGCCAGACGCTCAATGTCGACGCCGGGATGGTGCGCCACTAAAGCATTCCGCACCCCAAACCCCTGTACGCTTTCGGGCGATCTGCACCCAGGTCGCGACGGGCGGACAGGCGCGGCCAAAAATGTATCCGCAAGGCCGCAGTCGGCCAATCAAGGAAAAATCACAGTGGACTTCGGATTCGACACGTCGGTTTTCGACGGGCTGACGATTGCAATGCTGGTCGCCGGTCTGGCCATGACCGGAATGGCCTCCGGCGTGCTCGCCGGTCTGCTGGGGGTCGGCGGCGGCATCGTCATCGTCCCGGTGCTGTTCTGGGTGCTTAGCCTGTTCCACTTTTCGCCTGCTGTGATCAGCCATCTGGCTGTCGCGACGTCGCTTGCGGTCATCATCCCCACCTCGATCTCGTCAATGCGGTCGCACAACAGGCGCGGCAATGTCGATCGGCCTCTGCTCACTCTGTGGGGACCGGCCGTTTTCGTGAGTGCCCTGATCGGTGGCATCACGTCGAAGTTCATCCCGGGCGCCGGCTTGCGGCTGGTTTTCGGCGTCGTCGGCCTGCTGGTGGCCCTCAACATGGCGTTGCCGAAGCACTTCGTGATCTCCGATCACCTGCCGCAAAGCGGCTGGATCAACCGCGCGATCGCCTCTGTCATCGGCTTTGTCTCTTCGCTCATGGGAATCGGTGGCGGCACGCTCTCGGTGCCGACGCTTTCCAGCTTTTCCTTTCCTGTGCACCGGGCCGTCGGCACATCGTCGGCGCTTGGCCTGCTTATTGCGCTTCCGGCAGTGGCCGGCTTCATCTGGTCGGGTCTCGCAATTGCAGGCAGGCCTCCGCTCAGCCTGGGTTACGTCAGCCTGCCGGCGGTTGCCATCATAGCGCCCGTGAGCTTCCTGTTCGCACCCTTGGGCGCAAGGCTCGCCCACGCGCTCAACCCGCGCTACCTGAAACTTGCCTTTGCATTCTTCCTGGCGATCACGGCCGGGCGAATGCTGCTGTCTTGAATTTCGCTGGGCGGCGTACGGCTATTTTTCCCGCATGGCCCGGCGGAAGTTCTGCGTGATCGGCTCGGCGAGATAAGAGAGAACGGTGCGAGCCCCCGTCCGGATCATCGTCTCGCTCGACATGCCGGGCAGCAGCTTGCGGCCCTCCAGCTTGCCGAGTTCGCTTTTGTCGATCACAACCGTCGCGGCGAAATACGGTGCGCCGCTGCGCTCCTCAACCATGCGGTCAGCCGACACGATCTCCACGACACCCTCGAGCGGCGGCAGGTTGTAGCGGGCGAAGGCCGGGAAGCTGACACGCGCGGGCTGTCCGGGTGCGATCGTCTCGACATCCTCCGGTTTGACCATGGCTTCGACCACGAGTTGTTGTCCGAGCGGTACGATCGTCATCAATGTATCGCCGGGTTTCACGACACCGCCCGCGGTGTGGACCTTCAGATCCATGACGATGCCGTCAACCGGTGCGACGACATCGGTACGGGTAAGCACGTCCCTGGCGGCACGCTCCTCCTGTCTCAGGTCGAACAGTTCCGCCTCGACCTTGCTCAACTCATCGACGGACTCGTTGAGCCGCACCGTATCGAGGTTCAGGATCTGCATGTCGATCTCGGCCATGGCGCTTCTGGCGCGGGCGATTGCGGCGATATTGGTGGCGCGCTCGCCCTCGATCTCCTGCTGCTGTCGTCTGAGCAACAGGTTCCGCTCGCGGGTGGTCAGCCCCTTCTTGAGCAGACTCTCGAGGTCTTTGGTTTCACCCTCGATCGCCTCGATCTGTTTGTCCTTGGTGACGATAAGCTCTTCCAGTCCCTTTATCTCCTCCTCGGTCTGGTGGCGGCGCTGGCTGAGGATTTCCTGCTCGTCCGCCAGATTGTGGTGTTTCGCCGCGAACACGTCGCGCTGTGCGGACACCGCGTCCTTTGCGGCGGTGGCGGGGTTGGCGAGCAACGCCGGATCGAACTCGATCTCGGCCCTGCCGTCACGCTCGGCCCTGAGACGCGCGGCCAGCGCCTCACGCGTTGCTATCCGGTTCTGGATCAGGTCGAGCTGCGCCTTTGCCTGCGTGTCGTCGAGCCGGACGAGGATCTTGCCGGCCTTGACGACATCACCGTTGGCTGCGTTCAACTCCGCGATGATGCCGCCCTCGAGGTGCTGGATCAGCTTGCGGTCGCCGGCGACCTTGATAACGCCCGGCGCCACAGCGGCGCTGTCCAACGGTGCCAGGGCCGCCCAACCTCCCGCGACGCCGAAGAACAGGAACATGATCGCGAACCCGGTGCAGGTCACGCCTGTGAGACGCAGCGGCATCGGTTGCAGCGGGGAGGGCGGCGGAAGGGGCAGCGGCACGACGTTCAATTCCGGGGGGCGGCTCATGCTTCCTTGACCTCTTTGGTTTCCTTGACCACTTCGAGGGCAGGCAACTGGGCAGCCTTGGGCAGATGGGCCACCTTGCTGACGCGGCTGGCGAGTTCGTTGAAGACATGGTCGCGCGGCCCGAAGAGATCTTGCTGACCCCTGTTGAGGACCAGTATCTTGTCTACCTTCTCCAAGATGTTGGCGCGGTGCGCGATCAGGATAACGGTTGTGTTCGTCGCCTTGGCCACGCCGAGAGCGGCAATCAATGCCTCCTCGCCCTCCCTGTCGAGGTTGGAATTGGGTTCGTCGAGGATAAGCAGCGTGGGGTCGCCGTAGAGTGCCCGCGCCAGCCCGATGCGTTGGCGCTGCCCGCCCGACAGTATCGCACCCGCCTCGCCGATCTCGGTGCCGTAGGCCTTCGGCAGCCCCTTGATGAGTTCGTGGACGCCGGCCAACTGCGCTGCCTTGATCACGTGCTGGAAGACCGCCGGATTGACCGTCGCAAAGCGGGCGATGTTGTCGGATACGGTGCCGGCGAAGAGTTCGATGTCCTGCGGCAAATAGCCGACATAACGGCCACGGTCTTCCGCCGCCCATTGGGCAACATCCGTTCCGTCCAGCAAGGCACGCCCCCCCGACGGGCGCCAGGCACCGGCAAGTATGCGCGCCAGGCTCGTCTTGCCGGCCCCGCTCGGACCGATCAGGGCCATCGCTTCACCCGGCTCGAGACGGAAGCTGATGCCTTTCAGGATGTGCTCGCCACCCTGTCGGGCAAGCACAAGGTTGTCGGCCTCAAACCTGCCTTTCGGACGGGGCAGTGGCAGGACCGGTGTGGCTTCCCGGTGCTGTCCGGCGACCGCGGTGAGGCGTTTGTAAGCGGCACGCGCTCCCACCGTCGCCTTCCATGTGCCGATCGCTTGCTCGACCGGTGACAAGGCGCGACCCATCAGGATCGAGGCGGAGATCATGATGCCGGGTGAAGCCTCGTTGCGAAGAACCAGATAGGCGCCGAGGCCGAGTATGGCCATTTGCAGGGCCAGCCGGTGACAACGCGCGATAGCCGCGATGACGCCGCCACGGTTGGCGGCAAGAACCTGTCCCTTGTTGGCCTCGTCCTGTTGGGCCTTCCAGCCTTCCAGCAATGGCTTCAACATGCCCATCGCCTGGACGACCTCGGCGTTGCGGATCGCCGCCTCGGCTTGCACATAGGCCCGCGACTGTGCGCTTGCGGCCTCGGTCAACGGCTTGCGTGTGAGGTATTCGTTGAGCAGCGCCAAAGCAAACAGCACGATCCCGCCGCAAAGCGCCAACCAGCCCAGCCATGGGTGCATGAAGAATATGGCAACGAAGAACAACGGTGCCCAAGGCGCGTCGAGGATCGGGAAGATGCTGGGGCTGGTGAAGAAGTTGCGCACTTGATCCAGGTCGCGCAGCGGACGGGCGTTGGCTTGGCCTGGCGCCGAGGCGGCATATTCCACCGATGCGGTCAGGAGAACCGGTGCCAATCGCGCGTTCATCCACGATCCGACGGTAGCCAGCAGGCGCCCGCGCACCACCTCAAGCCCCGCCATTGCCGCGAGCGCCCCTGCCGCCATCAGCGACAGCATCACCAGCGTCTCCAGGCTGTGGCTGGACAACACGCGGTGGTAGACTTGGAGCATGTAGAGCGCTCCGGTCAGCATCAGCACGTTGATGCCGCCGCTGAACCAGACAAGCGGCCGGATGGCACGTCTGGCCTCTTTCATCACCACCTGCAGGGCAGGGGGCTGTTGTTTGGTTTTCATCGTTATTTCTCTGGTGTGCGGGATGACATCTCGTGCGGGAAGGTTGGGGGCAGCATTGGCTGCCCCCCGTTGGCCAGTGTCAGGCGACGTCGACAAGTATGTGCTGCATCGCTGTCTGGTCCGCGTCCGCGTCCGCCACTTTGAAGGCGAAGTCGAGGTGGGCATCCGGCGTCTGGGTCGAGGTCGAGGTGAAGCCGATGTCCGTGATCTTCAGCACGTCGTTGTCGGTGGGGTCGAAATTCACCAGGTTGGTGGTCGCATCGCTGCCGCCACCGGCGCCGGTCGTCGGGTTCAGGTTGATTGCCGTGTTGTTGCCGGTGATGCCGTTGCCCGACTGCATGATCTGGACACCCTGCAACACGAAGTGCTCGCCGGCCGCGTTGTAGTCGTTCTGCTCGATGATCACGAGGCCGTCATTGTTGTCGAGCGTGAACTCGCCGCTGTACGGGGCCGGGACGTGACCCATCTTGAAGATGTCGGCATTCTGCACGTACATCGCCCTCGTAATCGAGACATCGTCGAGCGTCGACGCCGTGCCCTTGTCGTCGATCAGGTTGAGGATCAGCATCAGATCCTCGCTGTTGCCGATGCCATCGAACTTGATGGCCATGGTGCCGGCGGTCGCTGTCGGCTGGGTAGCCTCGTTCTGACTGTTGATACCGACGTTGCTGTCGAAGAACCGCAATGTGAGCAGTTCGCCTTTCTGGATCGTGTCACCGGCGACACCGTTGGTGCTCTGCGTCGCGGATACCCAGCTTTCATTGGCGTTGCTCACCATCTCGTGACCACCTAGGGTGAAGGTGGCGTCGCCGGATGACCCCTCGCCATTGGCTGTCAAGCTGAACGGGTTGGCTTTGTTGATCAAGTTGCCCGTGAACTGCACGTAGAAGTTTTCGTTAGCCGGCGTATTCGGATCATCAGCCTGCAATTTTTCCAGCACGATCTGTGGGTGGCCCGTATTGCCGAGGGGCTCCTTGGACAAGAGTTGGCTGGTGTGGATAACGTCGAAGCTGAAGCCTTCGAGAGGGTCGGTCAGGTGGATGGTATAAGTATCGGCAATCTTGTCGAAGACGAGGGTGCCGCCCGCCGTCCCGGTCTGGGTGCCAGCCGCCGGATCCTTGTCGTAGGTGAAAGTGAAGTTGAACGTCGCGGAGGTAAGGCTCTCCGACGCCAGCGTCACCTCCGAGGTGAGAATGTTACCACCGCCGCCGCCGGTGATCGTGCCGGTGAGCCCGATCTGGACGCCGGCAAGCGCGCCATTCTGGTCGACAAAGTCAGAACCACTCGCATAGAACGCGGCCGGATGAGCATCCGCGCCGATGTCGTACCCGAAGGCTCCGGTGGCCGACGCGTTGAGTGTGTTGGCCAGAGTCTCGGGGGTCCCGATACCGTTGCCGGCGTTCTGGTCACCGTCGAACGGCACTGTGATCGTCGGCGCATCATCCTTGAAGACGAGGCTTGTACCGATGTTGACACTGTCCGAGGCCTGGTCGCCGTCACCGTCGGTGATGATCGCCGTCAAGGTTACGAGATCATCGGCTGCCAGCGATGTTTGCTGATCCGGTCCGGTGTCGGGCGAGTGTATGACGGCACGTGCCTGATCGAGCGTCACGGTCCCGTCAACAGCCACGCTCACCGTGAACACAATATCGCCAGCGGCTGAACCGGCACGACCGACCACCTCGCCGCCTTCGACGAAAAGCAGGACGGACAGGCCGGTCAAGGTGTCAGTGAGGCCGCTAACGTTCGTAACCTGATTGATGCCGAGCGCATAGCTGATAGCGTCACTATCCGCGCCGGCGTTTGGGGTGAAAACGGTCGCGAAATCCGCACTGTTGGCACCCAAGTTGGACTCGTCGACGGTCAGCGTCGGCTCGGTGCCGGTGGTCGAGATGCTCGGGCCATCATCCTTGAAGTTGAGGTTCTGGCCGATGTCGAGGCTGGCCGACAGGTGGTCGCCATCCTTATCGGTGACGGTCGCGGTGAGCGTGACCAGATTGTCGGCGGCCAGGCTGGTGCTGTCGTCGGGGTTGCTGGCGTCGGCATGGACCACCGCC
>NZ_RZRR01000022.1:0-2500 GCF_003998555.1 Mesorhizobium sp. M7A.F.Ca.CA.002.09.1.1
GGCTCTGGTCGTGTCGCCCTTGTCGACCGCGATCATGACGGCGGTGGAGGACAAGGACACGGGGGCGGCCTCCGGCATCAACAATGCCGTCTCACGCATCGGCGGTCTGATCGCGGTGGCGGCGATGGGCTCGCTTGCCGCGTGGGTCTACGCGAATGCACTGGACGCGAGCGCAACGTCCGGCATCCCGGGATTTGGTGAACCGGCGCCAGCCGGGCTTGCCCCGGCCATCGATGCGACAAGGCTCGCCGCCAGCGACGCCGCGTTTGCCGCGGTTTCTTCGGTGACCGCGCTGCTTTGCCTGCTTGCGGCTGTTATCGCCTGGACGACCATTCCCGGTGATCGATTGCCATGGCCGCGAAAGGCCGAAGATACGCCAGGCTGAAGCCGATCAACCGTCGATCTTGGCGCTCGCAACCTTCAGCGAATCGCTGTCTTCCTGCTTCAACAGTTCGTCGATGCGTTCGCGTTCGCGCTTGAAGGCGACGAGGTCATCGCCCTTCAGCACCTTGCCGACCGGCAGGCGGACACGCATCGGATCGACCTTGGTGCCGTTGACGATCAGCTCGTAGTGAAGATGCGGGCCGGTGGCGAGGCCGGTTTGGCCGAGGAAGCCGATGGTCTGGCCCTGGCGGACGTGCACGCCCGGTTCGATGCCTTTGGCAAAGGCGCTCTGGTGATTGTATGAGGTTTCGTAGCCATTGGCGTGGCGGATGATGATCTGCTTGCCGTAACCGCCGGCCCAGCCGACCTTCTCGACCGTGCCGTTGCCGGCGGCGATGATCGGCGTGCCGATGGGTGCTGCCCAGTCGACGCCGGTGTGCATGCGGACATAGCCGAGGATCGGATGCCTGCGGGCGCCGAACCCGGAGCGGAATTTCCCGGCGGGCAGGGGATTGCGCAACAGGAACTGCTCGGCGCTCGAACCGTCCTCATCGAAATAGTCGGTGCCGCCGTCCTGCATCTGGAAGCGGTAGAAGTTGCGGGTCTGGCCGCCGAACGTCGCCGAGACGTAGAGAAGCTCGGAGCTGTCCGAGGTCTGATCGTCGCCGTCGGGCTGCGAGAACAGGACTTCGATGCGGTCGGCGGGGCTGAGGCGAGACTGGAAGTCGACATCGGACGCCAGCAGCTTGATCAACCGCTGCGTCATCGCCTTGGACATGCCGTAGGAGTAGGCGGCGCGGTAGATGCCGTCATAGACGTTGGGCAGGTTGCCGCGCACCACCACCGGCGCCGACGAATCATCGAAGGCCGTCAGCAATTCGGGGTTCGGATCCGGTTCCTGCGCCGGCACATACTGGCCGCGATCGTTGAGCGCGATGGTGACGATGTGCTGGGTCCGGTCGTAGACGCTGGTGCGCACGACCTTGGCGGCATCGCCGTGAACCTCGAGGCCGACGCGCAGCACGGTTCCAGCCTTGAGCGCCGTCGCATTGAGCAACTTGGCGATGGCTTCGGCCATTCCGGTGGCGTCTTCCCCTGTGTAGCCCGAATCAGCAAAAGCCTCGGTGACGTCGAGATCCTTGGTGAAGGGGATGATTTCCTCGGCGAAAGCCGGCGCCTGGTCGTCAACGGTGGCTCGCGGCGCCACCGAGACGTTTTCCGGCACGATCTTGACGTCGTAGGAGCCGGCCATGCTCTCGGCAAAGGCTTCGCCGAATCGCTGCGGATCGACATAGTGGAGCGAAGCGACCTGCACGGCGCCGTCGCTGAGGTCGGTGCCGGCCTCGCGCACCACTTTTTCCACCTCGTCGGCGGAGAGGTCGCTCTTTTCGTCGAAGGAAGCCGTGTCGATCGGAAAATCGACGGTCTTCAGGCTCATCTCGCTTTCGACCTTGGCGCCGTAGATCTGGCCGGAAGCGGCCGAGGCCGTCGCCGGCTGGGCATTGTCGTCGCCGTCGTCGCCGAACACTTGCATCGGGTCGAAGGGGGGGTAGGCGCGGCTGGTGGTGTGGCCGGCGGCAAGGGCCATCTTGATCTGCACGAAAGGCATGGTGTGGATGACGTCGCGGTCGCCGACCTTGGTGACCATCGACACTTCCATGCGGCGGCGGTCCTTGGCCTTTGCGATCTGACGTGGCGCCACCAGCCTGGTCGTCTTGGCGACTTCGCCGGAATCTCCGTTGCCGGCAAGGCTGATCAACTCGGCGATCTCGGGTGGGGTGGCCAGCTGCTGGCGGCCGTCAAGAGCGGCGAACAGCGCCACGCCCATCAACACGCTCGAGGTCACGCCAGTGAGAAATGTTCCCGACAGCCAGCGTGCAGAAACCTCTCGCCGGTCGGGCGGGCCGCTGCGGCCATCCGCGATCAGCGGCGGCTCATTGCCGAGTTCGGCTATGACATCTTCCGTGTCTGGCATCCAGAAAGGCTGCTTCTTCCCCGGGCGGAACGGCTTGTCGCTTTTGTTGTGGCCGTGACATTTGCCTGTCATGGCAGGTGAAGTCAACGAAGCGCCAGGCTCCGACCGAATTGCCCCCAGGCACTTCTCCTATAGAGCACT
>NZ_RZRR01000022.1:7500-16845 GCF_003998555.1 Mesorhizobium sp. M7A.F.Ca.CA.002.09.1.1
TTTACTATAGCTTTACATTGGCATTCGTAGTGGCATGTGTAGGATAGGTGGTAGGCTTTGAAGCCTGGGCGCCAGCTCAGGTGGAGCCACCCTTGAAATACCACCCTTATTACTATGGATGTCTAACCGCGGCCCGTTATCCGGGTCCGGGACAATGTATGGTGGGTAGTTTGACTGGGGCGGTCGCCTCCTAAAGAGTAACGGAGGCGCGCGATGGTGGGCTCAGAACGGTCGGAAATCGTTCGCTGAGTGCAATGGCATAAGCCTGCCTGACTGCGAGACTGACAAGTCGAGCAGAGACGAAAGTCGGTCATAGTGATCCGGTGGTCCCGCGTGGAAGGGCCATCGCTCAACGGATAAAAGGTACGCCGGGGATAACAGGCTGATGACCCCCAAGAGTCCATATCGACGGGGTTGTTTGGCACCTCGATGTCGACTCATCGCATCCTGGGGCTGGAGCAGGTCCCAAGGGTATGGCTGTTCGCCATTTAAAGCGGTACGTGAGTTGGGTTCAGAACGTCGTGAGACAGTTCGGTCCCTATCTGCCGTGGGTGTAGGAATATTGAAAGGATCTGTCCCTAGTACGAGAGGACCGGGATGGACGGATCTCTGGTGGACCTGTTGTGGCGCCAGCCGCATAGCAGGGTAGCTATATCCGGACGGGATAACCGCTGAAGGCATCTAAGCGGGAAACCCACCTTAAAACGAGTATTCCCTGAGAACCGTGGAAGACGACCACGTTGATAGGCCGGGTGTGGAAGAGCGGCAACGCTTGAAGCTTACCGGTACTAATAGTTCGATCGGCTTGATCGTTCTCATTCCTTATGCCCATCTGACAAAGTCAGATGGTCTGTTCTCACTCACGCTTGTTCCGCCCTGCGGGCGGCGCTACGTGGGTGCGGCGCATCAGCGCCGACGGTCGGTCGACCTTGCGAAGCTTCGCTTCGAAAGGCGCCAGACCAAGAACCGTAAAGGCACACAAAGACCAGCGAACAGCCCCGAGAGGCACCCGACAGCTCCGCTGCCGATGTCTCTTTGTGCGCCTTCGCTCAAAAGCTTCTCGAACAACGTGCGTTTTGCCGACCTGGTGGTTATGGCGGAGCGGCTGCACCCGATCCCATTCCGAACTCGGCCGTGAAACGCTCCAGCGCTGATGGTACTTCGTCTCAAGACGCGGGAGAGTAGGTCGCTGCCAGGTCTGCCAAACGCACGTTGATCTCACATCCAAATCGGATGGAGAAAAATCTTCTCTTTATGAAATGGCCCGCCAAGGGATCACGGGCCGCGTAAGCGGCCCTTTCATTTGGTCAGCCATATACCTATCTGTAGGCCTCGGCTTACACAAAAATTGACGCGGGGTGGAGCAGCCCGGTAGCTCGTCAGGCTCATAACCTGAAGGTCACAGGTTCAAATCCTGTCCCCGCAACCAAATTCAAAAAAGCCCGCCATCGTGCGGGCTTTTTGTTTTGTGCCGTGCTGTGCTGCCGGCCTGTCATCAGGCGCCCGCAACCAGCCAAGCCAAGCCGCCAGACAGAAAACGCAAATCCTCTCCCCAAAACCAACATCAAAAACAGCCCGCCAGCCACAAATGCCCGCGCGCCGTTTTGATATGCGGCTGGGGTGGCCATCGATCTGCCCAGGCTCAGGCCCCCGAAAGCGAAGCCGAAGCTGCAGCCGACTTTCTGGCCAAGCGGACATATGGAGAGCGTCACGCTGCGCCCGGAACAGATCTATCAAAGACAGGATCGGGGGCTTCAGGCGATAAAGACGCGGCCGGCGGGAGGGTACCATGCGAGCCCCCGTGCGGATATTCCACCACCCTCTCCGGTTTCGCGGCCAAAGGCCGGTAAGGCCTTGCCCAGCCCGTACGGCATCTTGGCGGCCGCGCCCAGCCTCGTCGACCGGAGCGTAGGAATCCCCTTGAAGTAGGCTATGAAATATATTTCACTATGTGAATTATATTGACAATGCGCGCCCGGGCTGTAATGTTCCGATCGTCGGCTTTCGGAGGAAGGTCGGCATCATCAAATCCATACGGCAGCGCTCACTGAGTGCCTGCAACGGTCATTGAGGATGGCTTCGGCCAAGGGAGGAAACTTGCGCAAATTTCTGAGCACGCTCGCAATCGCGGCGGCTGCATCGACCTGCTTCGGGTCGATGCAGGTACGCGCCGAAACCCCTAACCCGTTCAAATGCGAGCCGGGTGAAAAATACGTCATGAACGTGATGGTCTCGGGCGTCGAATACTGGTTCCCGGTCTATGAAATGTTCAAGCAGGCCGGCCGGCAGTTCGGCTGCGAGACCGCCTATACGGGTACGCCGGAATACGACGTCAACAAGCAGATCGCCACCTTCGACCAGGCACTGGCGCAGAAGCCGGCCGGCATACTGGTACACCCGATGAACTCCGATCCGTTCATCGAGCCGATCAACCGCGCCATCGAGCAGGGCACCGCGGTGGTGACCTTCGCCGCCGACTCGCCGAATTCCAAGCGCGTCTCCTACATCACCTCCGACAACAATGCCGAAGGCACCTATGCCGCCGACGCCGTTGCCAAGGCGATGGATGGCAAGGGCGAATATGCGGTGCTGGAGAATCCCGGCCAGGACAACCACGACAAGCGCGTCAACGCCTTCGTTGCCCGCATGGAAGCCAAATGGCCCGACATGAAGCTCGTCGGCCGCGCCGCTTCGAACCAGGATCCGACCAAGGCCTATCAGGCGGTTTTGAGCCTGGCCCAGGCGCATCCGGACCTCGGCGCCGTGTTCATGCCGGAGGCCAACTCGGCCATCGGTGCTGCCCAGGCCGCCAAGGAAGGCGGCGGCAAGATCCGCGTCATGCTCGCCGACGTCAACGCCAAGATCCTCGACATGATCAAGGCCGGCGAGATCTTCGGCTCGGTCAATCCCAACCAGGGCATGCAGGGCTATATGGGCTTCATGCTGTTGTGGATGGCCAAGCATCCCGGCCTGATCGATCCGATGAACGACGCCAAGCGTTCGGGTTTCAACCCGATGAGCGTGCCCTTCGTCGACAATGGCTTCTCCATCGTCTCCAAGGACAATGCGGACGACTTCTACTGGGACAAGTACCTCAAGCGTCGCGGCACCAAGGGCATCGAGGAATAGTCTCGATCGCCGCCCCGGCCTCCACAAGGCCGGACCAACCGGGAAGGAGGCTTCGGCCTCCTTCCTCCCCCGCAAGCATCGCAGGAGCATGGCGTGACCCAGTCGCCCATTCTTGAAATCCGCGGTCTGTCCAAGGCGTTCGGCCCGGTCAAGGCACTGAACGACGTGCGGTTCGAGCTGCGGCGCGGCGAAATCCATGCGCTGTGCGGCGAGAACGGCGCCGGCAAGTCGACGCTGATGAACATGATCGCCGGTGTATTGCAGCCCGACGAGGGCGACATCCTGATCGATGGCGAGCGTGTTTCGATCCACTCGCCCGCGGCCGCCCAACGTCTCGGCATCGCGCTTGTCCACCAGGAGATCGCGCTGTGCCAGGACGCCACGGTTGCCGAAAACATCTACATGGCCGCGATCAACAGCCGGCGCGCACCGCTGATGAATTTCCAGAAGCTCTACGCTGACGCCCAGAAGGTCATGGACCTGCTCGCGCCCATTCCGGTGCACACCAGGGTCGCCGACCTCTCCATTTCCAACCAGCAGCTCGTCGAGATCGCCAAGGCGCTGACGCTCGACTGCAAGGTGCTGATGCTCGACGAGCCGACCGCCGCACTCACCGAAAGCGAAGCGCAACGCCTGTTCTCGATCGTGCGCGGGCTTAGGGAACGTGGCATTTCGGTGGTCTATATCAGCCACCGCATGGCCGAGATCTTCTCGCTCTGCGACCGCGTCACCGTCTTCCGCGACGGCCGCTACGTGGCGACCGATGCGATAGCCGCCGTTTCACCCGACGATGTCGTGCGCAAAATGGTGGGCCGCGAAATCACCCAGCTCTATCCCGACAAGCTGGCGCCGCAAGAGCCTGGGCGCCTTCTCCTGTCGGTCGAGGGGCTTTCCGATGGGCGCCGCTTCGCCGACGTCGATCTGCAGCTTCGCGCTGGCGAAATTCTGGGCATAGGCGGCCTGATCGGCGCCGGCCGCAGCGAGATCGCACAGACGGTCTGCGGCCTCAGGCCAATGACCTCTGGAACCGTCGCGCTCGACGGAAAGCAGCTGCGGCTGCGCAGTTATGGCGATGCGGTCAAGGCGGGGCTGGTCTATCTCTCTGAGGATCGCAAAGGCTCCGGCGTGTTCCTCGATCTGCCGATCGCGGCGAACATATCGGCGCTCGACCTCGGCCGGCTCACCGGGCGCCTCGGCCTGCTCGACCGCAAGGCCGAGGATCGTCAGGCGCGGGAGCTGACCGGCAGGCTCGGCGTGCGCATGGCCGGCATCGAGGCCACTGTGTCGACGCTGAGCGGTGGCAACCAGCAGAAGGTTGCCATCGCCAAGCAGCTGTCCGTCAGTCCCAAGGTCATCATCATGGACGAGCCGACGCGCGGGATCGATGTCGGCGCCAAGGTCGAGATTCACCGGCTGCTGCGCCAGCTAGCCGGCAGCGGTGTCGGCGTCATCATCATCTCGTCCGAACTGCCGGAGCTGATTGGCTTGTGCGACCGCGTTCTTGTGGTGCGCGAAGGCAGGATCGCCGGCGAACTCGCCGCCAGCGAGCTCGGTGAAGAAGCCATCATCATGCTCGCCTCGGGCGTCCAGGACAGTTCAATTCAAAGGCAGGCCCAGAATGTCGCCTAGGGAATCAGGAGAAGCGCTCGTGCACGCCGAGATCAAGTCCGCCGGGCGGCGCATCAACTTCGCTCACCTCGCCTCGATGCGCGAGGCCGGGCTGATCGTCATCATCCTGGCGCTGTGCATCGCCATGAGCTTCGCCTCGCCGCACTTCCTGACATGGGGCAATTTCCGCGCCATGCTGATGAGCTTCTCCATCGAAGGCATCGTCGTCGTCGGCATGACCGTCCTGCTCATCGTTGGCGGCATCGACCTTTCCGTCGGCTCCGTCGTGTGTTTCTCGATGGTGGTCTCGGGTGCGCTGTTCCTCGCCGGGCTCGATCCCTGGACGGCAAGCCTGATCGGCATCGGCGTCAGCGCGCTGATCGGCGCGGCCATGGGCTTCTTCGTGACCGTGATAGGGCTCAATCATTTCATCACGTCGCTGGCCGCCATGGTCATCGTGCGCGGCATGTGCCTGGTGGTCACCAAGGGCACGCCGCTGTCGCTGTTCACCTTGCCGCCGGCCTTCAAGGCCATCGGCCAGGGCAGTTTCAACAACATCCCCTATGTCATCCTGATCTTCATCGTCGTGGTGGCGATCTTCGACTTCCTGCTGCGTCGCGCCACGGCCTTCCGCAAGGTTTTCTACACCGGCTCCAACGAGAAGGCCGCGCAGTTCTCCGGCATCAGGACCAATCAGGTGAAGTTCTGGGTCACGGTGCTGTGCTCGACCCTCGCCGGAGTGGCCGGCGTCATCTACATGGCGCGCTTCGGCGCGGCGACGCCGACCTTCGGCGCCGGCATGGAGCTCAACATCATCGCCGCGGCCGTCATCGGCGGCGCCTCGCTGAATGGCGGCTCGGGCACCATCTTCGGGGCGATCCTCGGCATGGCTCTGCTGTCGGTGGTGACGAGCTCGCTTATCCTGCTCGATGTCTCGGTCTATTGGCAGGACATGATCAAGGGATGCATCCTGCTGGCAGCGGTGTCGATCGATCACTTCCTGCACCGCAAGAAGTCCTGAACCTCAAAGGCGGCGAAACAAGACCATGGCCCCTCCCAACACCCGCGACGACATCGCCGCTGTTCGTCAGATGCACCAGGCGCTTGTCCTGCATTATGTCGAAGGCAAGACCCAGGCCGAGATCGCCGGGGAACTCGGCATCTCGCACGCGACCGTCAACCGGCTGATCAAGCGCGGTCACCAGCTCGGTCTCGTCGAGATCAAGATCAAGTCGCCGATCGATCATCTGGTCGACCTGGAAGCGCGGCTGGTGGCGCTGGGCGGCATCGAGCGGGCGATGGTGGTGCCGTCGGTCTCCGAAAATCCGCACACCGCCCTGCAGCGGGTCGGCGAGGCGGCGGCTGGGCTGCTGCTCGACACCATCAAGGACGGCGACACCATTTCGATCACCGGCGGCAAGGGCGTCAGCGCGCTGGTCGCCGGTCTCAAGCCGGGGCGCCGCTACGACGTCGAAATCATTCCCGCCACCGGGCTGGTGCAGGGCAAGCACTACACCGATGTCAACCACGTCGCCTCGCTGATGGCCGACAAGCTCGGCGGCCGCGCCTACCAGATCCATGCGCCGTTGTTTGCGGACACCGCGCAGCAGCGCGAGATGCTGATGGGCATCAGCTCCGTCGCCGACGTGTTTCGCAAGGCGCGCGAGGCCGATGTCGCGGTGGTGGGTGTCGGCTCCATCCTGACCGACGATTCCAGCTACTACGATTTGCATCCGTCCTCGAATGCCGATCGCCAGGCGATCGAGAAGTCCGGGGCAACAGGCGAGCTGCTCGCCCATCTCATCGATCGCCGGGGCAAGCTTTGCAACTACTCGCTCAACCGTTCGCTGGTCTCGTTGACGCTTGACGAGTTCGCGACCATCCCGCGCTCGATCGGCATTGCAAGTGGCGCCAGCAAGGTCGCGCCGATCCTCGCCGCAATGCGCGGAAATCATCTCGACACCATCGTCACGGACGAGGCCACGGGGCTCCAGATCCTCGAGCTGGCCGAACAGGAGGCAGCATGAATTCTCGACAGATCCAGCGGCAGATCGGCAAGTCCGGCATATCGGCGTCGGCCGTGGGCCTGGGCACCTGGGCGATTGGCGGATGGATGTGGGGCGGCACCGACGAAAAGGAGTCGGTGCGGGCGATCGAAGCCTCGATCGATGCCGGCCTCAGCCTGATCGACACAGCGCCGGCCTACGGTCTTGGCCGCAGCGAGGCGATCGTCGGCACCGCCATCAAGGGCAAGCGCGACAAGGTGGTGATCGCGACCAAATGCGGGCTGAACTGGCATTCGGGCAAGGGCGGGCATTTCTTCGACCAGGACGACAAGCCAGTGCATCGCTATCTCGGCGCCGACGGCATCGCCTATGAGGTCGAGCAGAGCCTGCGGCGTCTCGGCACCGATCATATCGACCTCTACATCACCCATTGGCAGGACCCGACGACGCCGATCGCCGAGACGATGGCGGTATTGGAAAAGCTCAAGGCAGCCGGCAAGATCCGCGCCATCGGCGTCAGCAATATCAGCGCCGAGGATCTCGGCCATTATATCGATGCCGGCCAGCTCGATGCGATCCAGGAGCGCTATTCGATGATCGACCGCGACATCGAGAGCAGCCTGCTGCCGATCACTCGCCGCCATGACATCGCCACGCTCAGCTATTCGTCGCTGGCGCTGGGGCTGCTCACCGGCACGGTCGACCCCGGCCGCACATTCGGCGGCGACGACCAGCGCAAGGACAACCCGCGCTTTTCCACGGCCAACCGGCAGAAGGTGGCAAAGCTGAAAGAGGCCATCGCCCCTATCGCCGAGAGCCACCAGGCGTCGACCGCGCAGATCGTCATCGCCTGGACGCTCGCCCAGCCGGGCATCACCTTCGCCCTGTGCGGCGCGCGCAATCCCGAACAGGCGCTCGACAATGCACGGGCCGGGGAGATCACGCTTGCGGCAGGCGAGCTTGCGGCAATCGACGCCGCGGCAGCCGCGCATCTCACTGCGATGGATGCCTGAGAAAAAAGGCAACAGCCCCGATGAACCGTAGCCATACGTTAGCCGGTCTGCGCGACCGGCCTGATATCGCCGTGCTCGTCATCGGTGGCGGCATCAACGGCATCAGCGTCTTTCGCGAACTGGCGCTGCAAGGCGTCGATGTCGTGCTGGCGGAAAAGGGCGATTATTGCAGCGGCGCCAGTGCCGCCCTTTCACGCATGGTGCATGGCGGCCTGCGTTATCTCGAAAACGGCGAATTCAAACTGGTGCGCGAATCGCTGCTCGAACGTGACCGGCTGCTGAGGAATGCCCCGCACTATGTGGCCCCGTTGCCGACGACGGTGCCGATCTTCGACATTTTCTCCGGCCTTGCCAACGGTGCGGTGCGTTTCCTGGGTCTGACGCGGCGGCCGAGCCGGCGTGGTGCGCTGGTCATCAAGACCGGCCTTGCCATGTACGACCTGTTCACCGCCGCACGGCGTTTGATGCCGACGCACAGGTTCAGGGGCCGCGCCGAAACCTTGAAAAAATGGCCGGCGATCAATCCGGCGATCCGCAATTCGGCGACCTACTACGACGCCTGGGTGAGCCGGCCCGAACGCCTCGGCCTGGAGATGCTGCTGGACGCCACGGCGAGCGCGGCGAACGCCCGCGCCTTGAACTACGCTCAGGTATCGTCGACAGGTGATAGCCTCGCCATTACCGACACGCTGACGGGCGAACAACTGCCGGTACGGGCGCAATTGGTCATCAACGCTACTGGCGGCTGGATCGACCTGACCAACAAGGCCATCGGGGCGGCGGCGCAGACGATGATGGGCGGCACCAAGGGCTCGCATCTCATCGTCGACAATGCAGAACTGTTCGACGCGCTCGGCGGCCATATGGTCTATTACGAGAACGAGGACGGGCGCATCTGCATCCTGTTTCCCTATCTCGGCAAGGTGCTGATCGGCTCGACCGACATCCGGGTCGACGATCCGGACAAGGTGCGTTGCGAGGAGGACGAGCAGCGCTACATCCTGCAGTCGCTCGCCTTTGTATTCCCCTCGATCAAAGTAGCTGAAAACCAGATCGTGTTCCGCTTCGCCGGCGTGCGACCCTTGCCCGCCAGCGAGGACAGTTTTACCAGCCGCATACCGCGCGATCATTTTTGCGAGTTCGTAGAAGCGAGCGGGCACCTGCCGGCGACACTGTGCATGGTCGGAGGCAAGTGGACCACCTTCCGTTCGTTTGGAGCGCTGGCCGCCGACATGGCACTGAAGCGGCTCGGCCTCGCGCGCAGCCAGGGCACGCAGGACATGGCCATCGGTGGCGGCCGTGATTTTCCGGCCGACCCGGACGCCTGGTGCGCGTCATTCGCCGCCGAGCATGGCCTGACGGTCGAGCGCGCGCAAACGCTTCTGCAGCGCTATGGCACGTCGGCCAGGGATTTCGTTTCGCACCCGGCGGGCGAACAGATGCTGCCGCAGTCGGACTATTCGGCAAGCGAGATGGGGCGCATCATCGAGCGCGAGCAGGTCGAGTGCCTTGCCGACCTGTTCTTGCGCCGCACCACCATCGCCATTTCAGGCGGTCTCAGCTTCGACCTCGCCAACGCCGTTCTCGAC
>NZ_RZRR01000230.1:0-6817 GCF_003998555.1 Mesorhizobium sp. M7A.F.Ca.CA.002.09.1.1
GGTATGGCTTCGACCATTTCTGGTTCGCCGGCCTCATGGTGCTCGCGGTGCCTGGCCTGCTGGCTTTCGTCTTCGGCTGGTTCGCCTTCCGCAGCCGCGTCACCGGCGTTTATCTCTCCATCATTACCCAGGCGATGACGTATGCGCTGCTGCTTGCCTTTTTCCGCAACGACATGGGGTTCGGCGGCAACAACGGCCTGACCGATTTCAAGGATATTCTGGGCTTCAACGTGCAGGCCGACGCGACGCGCTCGGCGCTGTTTGCCGCCAGCGCGGTGATGCTGGCACTTGCCGTCTTCGTCACCTGGGCGATCGTCGGCTCAAAATACGGCAAGCTCTTGATGGCGGTACGCGATGCCGAGAGCCGCACGCGCTTCCTCGGCTGGCGGGCGGAGAACGTGAAACTGTTCGCCTTCACCGTCTCGGCCGTCATGGCCGGCATAGCCGGCGCGCTCTACGTGCCGCAGGTCGGCATCATCAATCCGGGTGAATTCGAGCCGGCCAATTCGATTGAAGTCGTCGTCTGGGCGGCTGTCGGCGGGCGCGGCACCATTGTCGGGCCGATCATCGGTGCGTTGCTGGTCAATGCCGGAAAATCCTGGTTCACCGGCGTACTGCCGGAGTTCTGGCTGTTTGCACTGGGTGGACTATTCGTCGCCGTCACGCTTTTGCTGCCCAAGGGCATCATCGGCATGTGGGACAGCTGGCGCGGCAACGCCAAGGCGTTGCGAGCTGCTTCGATTGCCGAGGAAGCCGGCACCGATGCCGATGTCTCGCCGCCGGCGAAAATCGTTCGCAGTGAAGCAAGAAAGCCAGGTGACTGGTCCGCCAGCAACCCCGAACCACAGCCGGCGGAGTGAGCGACCATGTCAAAGTCGAACACGATCCTTTATCTCGACGGCGTCTCGGTCTCCTTCGACGGCTTTCGCGCCATCAACAATCTGTCGCTGGTGCTCGACAAGGGCGAGATGCGCGCCATCATCGGCCCCAACGGCGCCGGCAAGACGACGATGATGGACATCGTCACCGGCAAGACGCGGCCCGACGAGGGCGAAGTGTTCTTCGACGGCCAAGTCGATCTGACCAAGCACGACGAGGCCGAGATCGCAATGATGGGCATTGGCCGTAAATTTCAGAAGCCGACCGTCTTCGAAAGCCACACGATCGAGGAAAACCTGATGCTGGCGCTGAAGGGTCCTCGCTCGATCTTCCCGGCGCTGTTTCACCGCCGCTCGGCCGCCGAGACGCGGCAGATTGATGACATCCTCGGCATCATCCGGCTTGGCGACAAGCGTGACGAACTGGCGGCCAATCTCAGCCATGGGCAAAAGCAGTGGCTGGAGATCGGCATGCTCTTGGCGCAGGACCCGAAACTGCTTCTGGTTGACGAGCCGGTCGCCGGCATGACCGATGCCGAGACCGAGGAAACCGCGCGGCTGCTCAAGGATATCGCCCGCGACCATTCGGTCATCGTCGTCGAGCACGACATGCATTTCGTGCGCGAGCTCGGCGTCAAGGTCACCTGCCTGCACGAGGGCTCGGTGCTCTCGGAAGGCACACTCGATTTCGTGTCGGCCGACGAGCGTGTCGTCGAAGTCTATCTGGGGAGATGAGCATGGTCTGGCGGGTTCAGTTCCATCACTTCGATCTGTCGTTTCTCAGGTTCTGGAGACGGCGCTGACATGCTCGAAGTTTCCAATGCCACGCTGCACTACGGCGCCGCCCAGGCGCTGCGCGGCGTATCGCTGAAGGCGGGCGCCGGCAAGATCACCTGCGTGCTCGGCCGCAACGGCGTCGGTAAGACCAGTTTGATGAGATCGATCGTCGGCCACCACCGGCTGACGAGCGGAAGCGTTGCCTTCGAGGGGAAGGCGCTCGACCGGAGCGCGGCGTATGACCGCGCCCGGTCGGGCATCGCATTCGTACCGCAGGGCAGGGAGGTCTTTCCGCTGCTCACCGTGCGGGAGAACCTGGAATCAGGCTTTGCGCCGCTGAGGCGAGCCGACCGCAACATTCCGGCGCATGTCTTCGAATTGTTCCCTGTGCTGAAGCAGATGCTCGGCCGTCGCGGCGGCGATCTTTCCGGCGGCCAGCAGCAACAGCTCGCCATCGGGCGGGCGCTGGTGATGCGGCCGAAACTGCTCGTGCTCGATGAACCGACCGAGGGCATACAGCCGTCGATCATTAAGGACATCGGCCGCGCCATCCGCTATCTACGCGACCAGGCGGGCATCGCCGTGCTTTTGGTCGAACAATATCTCGATTTCTGCCGCGAGCTCGCCGACGAGGTCAACATCATGGACCGGGGCGTGATCGTCCATACCGGCCCGGCTGAAGATTTAGACCGGGCTGATGTGCGGAAGTTCCTTACCGTCTAGCATTGGCGGTGAACTTCAGTTGGCGATCCGAAGTTCTTGCCAAGTCCAATATTTCTCCATCCGATCACCTGCGTCTCTGGCACGCTCAATATCGCGTGCTAGTCTTTTCCATGGCTTTGTGAGTCGGCCGCTTCCGTATCAGTCTGGTTATCGCAGATCGAGGACCACGGCCAATGCCGGGCAAGTTTCACGCAAGCAAGGCTGCCTAGCTTCCCTCCTGCGATCTCTGTCGTTCAAACGCGTTTGGGCACACAGGCTAAGGGACAGCCATGGAACGTTACGTCGAGGATTACCAGAAGCGGCGGCTTACCGAACGCGTCGACATCATCGCTGCCATCAATATCTTGAGATCACAGGGCTGCGACTACGACGATCTGATCGAGGAGATCACCAAGGTCTTCTATGTCGATCTCGATACCTTCAATGAGATTGTCATGGCGGCCTAGGAGCCGCATTCGTCTCCCCACGATCAGAGGCCGGTGTTGCGCGATTAGCTTGCGCGCCTGAACGGAGATGCGGTGACGCGGTTACGGCCTCCGCGCTTGGCGTCGTAGAGCGCCTTGTCGGCGGCGTTGAGCACCTTGTCGAAGCCGAGGCCTTCCTTGGTGCCGAAAGCAAATCCGGCACTGACGGTGCATATCAGCGAGCCTGTCTCGGTTTCGATGCGGTGCGCGGCGAAAGCTGCCCGTATGGCCTCGGCGGTGGCCTCCACCGTTTCGGGCAAGGTCCGCTTCAGCACCAGCGCGAACTCCTCGCCGCCCATGCGCGCGGCGACGTCGGCCGGGCGGCGATTGCTGGCGAGTTCCCGTGCAAACACCCTCAGCACCTCATCACCGGCGGCGTGGCCGAATTCGTCGTTGATGGCCTTGAAGTTGTCGAGATCGAAGACGACCACCGCCGTGAAGGCGCCGACCGGCGCATCGCCGTGCAGGTCGAACAGGGCGCGGCGGTTGAGCAGGCCGGTCAGCGGGTCGGTCAGGGCATTGTGGCGGTGATGCCGGGCCAAGCGTCCCTGATTCAGGGCCAGGGAAAGCGCTCCAATCCCGGTCATGCTGGCGATGACGATGATGAGGCTCAGTTCCTCGGCCCAGTTGCTTGGCGCATGTCCAAGGACCAGCTTTCCATCCAAGGCTAAAACCATGGCGCAGAGAGCGAAGGATGCGGCCGTGGCAGAATAGAGCGCGGTGATACCGATCGTCAGGGCAGGGGCTTCGTCGCGGCCCTTCCAGTATTCGACCGCCGTTGCGAACAGAAGCAAGGCGGCGAAGGCATTTTCGAACATGAAGCCCAGCCCGTCATAGCCTAGAGCCATGGGAGGCAACGTCACGGCCAGCGAAATGGCGCTGCCAAGTACAGTTCGGGGCACTGGCGAGCCGCCGGTTCTAAACTGGTAGGCCGCGCCCAGCATTGTCGAGAAACCGAGCAGGAGGAAAGCCAGCGTGGCGATGCCCAGCAGGCGCCCGGGCATGTCGATATAAGCGTCATAGACAAAAATATCGCCGACCACGAACACCAGGCTGATCGCCCATGTCAGCAGGAATTTCTCCGAGCGAGCGGTCAGCCACATGCCGAACAATGTCAGGCTCAGGCAGGCCGCGGAAAAACCGACAGCCAGGAGAAGTGAAGTGTAGTCGAGCGACATGCCCCTCGTCCTTGCCCGTGGCGGCCCAGATCTGCGACTGGTCTGGCTGGATTCATGCAGCAAGGAGGTATCGATAAGGTTACGACGGTGGCGAAGATGCCATGATTCCGCTGCGTCAGGGCACCGGTTGACCCTGGTCCACTCGCTTCATCAGTGCCATGGCGCCGAACGGCGCGCGCACCTTGCCCTCGGTGATGAAGTAAACGAACACGTCGCGCGGCTTGACCGGCGCATCGGTGGCGGGGTCGGCGCGCCGCAGGTCGGCCGGCTGCTTGCCTTGCGCCCAGGTCTTTACCCGCGCGGCCCATTCATCGAGGCCTTTCGGCGTATAGCAGTCGGGATTGTCATCGCTGCCGGTCTGCAGTCGGGCGTAGACGAAATCGGCGGTGATGTCGGCGATATCAGGATATTTGGCATGGTCGGCGTAGACGATCGCGGCCTTGTATTTTCGGGCAAGTGCTGCGAATTCCGGCACGACAAAACTGTCGTTGCGGACTTCGAGCGCATGGCGCAGCGCAACGCCGTCCTGCTTTTCCGGGAGCAGCTTCAGGAAGGCTTCGAAATCGTCCGGATCGAATTTCTTGGTCGGTGCGAACTGCCACAGGATCGGCCCGAGCTTTTCGCCGAGCGCCGCCACGCCGGAGCCAAGAAAGCGCATCATCGATTCGCCGGCCTCGCCCAGCACGCGCCGGTTGGTGACGAAGCGGTTGCCCTTCAGCGAATAGACAAAGCCGTCCGGCGCCTCGCTGGCCCATTTGACGAAGGTCGGCTCCTTGAAGCTGGAATAGTAAGTGCCGTTGACCTCGATGCTCGGCACCTGGCGAGTGGCGTAGTTCAACTGCTTGGCCTTGGGAAGCTTGTCGGGATAGAAGGACGTATCCCAGGGTTCGAAGGTCCAGCCGCCCATGCCGGCGCGGATTGTTCCCGATGTGCTCATTGTCATCCTCCCAATGCAGAAAAAGATCAGGCCGCGGTGATCTGATCGACGGTTTTGGCCATGTCGACGAGCACCCATCCTGGCCGGTAGGGATTGGGCCGGCGACCCGTTTCGTGGAAACCATAGGCAAGATAGAGCGCAATGTTCCGCTCCATCCTGGCGTTGGTGTAGAGCCGCACTTCTGGCAGACCCCAGAGATGGGTCTGCTCATCCGCGTGTTTCAGCAGCGCAATGCCGAAGCCCTTGCCTTGAAAGTCGGGGGAGACCGCGACGGAGAAGATCATCGCGTGGTCGTCATGTCGCTCCAGCGTGATCAGCCCGGCAAGCTCGCCGCCACTTTCCAGCAACCAGACCTCGCCGCGCACGATGCGCGGTGCATAGTCCTCGGTGACCGGGACCGGCGGCGCGCCGAACAGTGCGATGTAAGGCGCATAAGCCGCTTCCGTCAGCGAGACGACGGTTTGGAGATCACCGGCAAGCGCTCTTCTGATTGTCATTCAAAAGCTCTCCAGGCGCCAACCGGTCGATCACTCCGCCGCTTCGCGTTTGCCTCCGGGACGTCGCTCCAGAAGCTCCTTGAGGAACTGGCCGGTGTAGCTGCGCTTTTCGCGCACGATGGCTTCCGGCGTGCCGGAGGCGACCAGTTCGCCGCCGCCATCGCCGCCTTCGGGGCCGAGGTCGAGCACCCAGTCCGCGGTTTTTATCACTTCGAGATTGTGCTCGATGACCACCACCGTGTTGCCCTGGTCTACCAGTTCGTGCAGCACTTCCAGCAGTTTGGCAACGTCGTGGAAATGCAGGCCAGTGGTCGGCTCATCCAGGATATAGAGCGTCTTGCCGGTCGCCTTGCGCGACAGTTCCTTGGCCAGCTTGATGCGCTGCGCCTCGCCGCCGGACAGCGTTGTCGCCTGCTGGCCGATATGGATGTAGCCGAGGCCGACCTGCTTCAGCGTGTCGAGCTTGTCGCGCACGCCGGGCACGGCGGCGAAGAAATCGACGCCTTCCTCGACCGTCATGTCGAGCACGTCGGCGATCGACTTGCCCTTGAACAGGACATCGAGCGTCTCTCTGTTATAGCGCTTGCCGTGACAGACGTCGCAGGTGACGTAGACGTCGGGCAGGAAGTGCATCTCGATCTTGATGACGCCGTCGCCCTGGCAGGCCTCGCAGCGGCCGCCCTTGACGTTGAACGAAAAGCGTCCCGGCTGATAGCCGCGCGCCTTGGCCTCCGGCAGGCCAGCGAACCAGTCGCGGATCGGCGTGAAGGCGCCGGTATAGGTGGCCGGGTTTGAACGCGGTGTGCGGCCGATCGGCGACTGGTCGATGTCGATGACCTTGTCGAGGAATTCGAGGCCCTCGATGCGGTCGTGGTCGGCCGGATGTTCGCGCGAGCCCATGATGCGTCTCGAAGCGGCCTTGAACAGCGTCTCGATCAGGAAGGTCGACTTGCCGCCGCCGGACACGCCAGTGACGGCGGTGAAGGTGCCGAGTGGGATTTCGGCGGTGACGTTCTTCAGATTGTTGCCGCGCGCGCCGACGATCTTGATGCGGCGGTTCTTCTTCGCTTCACGCCGCACGCCGGGCGTCGCCACTTCGAGCGCGCCCGACAGATATTTGCCGGTGATCGAATTGGGATTGGCCATGACCTGCTGCGGCGTGCCCTGGGCGATGATCTCGCCGCCATGGATGCCGGCGGCCGGGCCCATGTCGACGACATAGTCGGCATGCAGGATGGCGTCCTCGTCATGCTCGACGACGATCACCGTGTTGCCGATGTCGCGCAGGTGCTTCAGCGTATCGAGCAGGCGCGCATTGTCGCGCTGGTGCAGGCCGATCGACGGCTCGTCCAGCACATAGAGC
>NZ_RZRR01000231.1:0-6814 GCF_003998555.1 Mesorhizobium sp. M7A.F.Ca.CA.002.09.1.1
CGGGTAACCGGCAAGATCACGCTCGACGAAGAGGACATCTACGACAAGAACATCGATGTCGTCGAACTCAGGGCGCGCGTCGGCATGGTGTTCCAGAAACCCAATCCGTTCCCAAAGTCGATCTACGAGAACGTCGCCTATGGTCCGCGCATCCACGGATTGGCCAAGCGCAAGGCCGACATGGATCAGATCGTCGAGTCCAGCCTGAAGAAGGCGGCGATCTGGAACGAGGTCAAGGACCGTTTGCAGGAACCTGGCACGGGTCTTTCCGGTGGCCAGCAGCAGCGCCTGTGCATTGCACGCGCCATCGCCGTGTCGCCCGAGGTGATCCTGATGGACGAACCGTGTTCGGCGCTCGACCCGATCGCCACCGCTCGCGTCGAGGAACTGATCGACGAACTGCGTCAGAACTATACGATCGTCATCGTCACCCATTCGATGCAGCAGGCAGCGCGCGTGTCGCAGCGCACCGCGATGTTCCATCTTGGCTATCTGGTCGAGGAGGGCGCCACCGACAAGATGTTCACCACCCCCGACGACAAACGCACCCAGGACTACATCACCGGCCGGTTCGGCTGATCTCTGGCATATGAGGGACGAAGATCATGGGTGAACATACCGTTGCATCTTTCGATGAGGATCTGGAGCAGATCAGCCAGCTGATCCGCGACATGGGCGATCTCGCCCGCTCGATGGTCGGTGGCTCGACCAGGGCTTTGCTCAATTCGGACAATGCGCTGGCGCAGCGGGTGGTTTCCGACGACGCCATCATGGATGCACGCCAGCGCGAGCTGGACGATCGTGCCATCACGCTGATCGCCAAGCGCCAGCCAATGGCCAACGATCTGCGTGCGGTGGTCGGTTCGATCCGCATGGCCGGCGACCTCGAGCGCATCGGCGACCTTGCCAAGAACATCGCCAAGCGCGTCGGCACTGTCGGGCTGAGCGTCACGCCGCACGACCTTTCGCATTCGATCGACGCAATGGCGCAGCTGGTGCTGATCCAGGTGCAGGGGGTCGTCGACGAGTATGCCGCCGCTGACGCGGCAGCGCTTGCCACGCTCAGAAACAATGATGAACGCATCGACGTCAAATACACATCGGTGTTCCGCGAACTTCTGACCTACATGATGGAAGATCCGCGCAACATCACGGCGTGCACGCACCTGTTGTTTTGCGCCAAGAACCTCGAGCGGATCGGCGACCACGTGACCAACATCGCCGAAAATGCCTATTATGTTTTGACCGGCACGCAGTTGCCAGCCAACCGTCCGAAGCAGGACGAGACGGCAATGTCCGCGCCAGCGGCATGACAGGGGTGACCAGCCGATGATCGCGCCACGCATCATGGTGGTGGAGGATGAGGAGCCGCTAGGCGTGCTGCTCCGCTACAATCTCGAATCCGAAGGTTACCAGGTCGAGGTGGTGACGCGCGGCGACGAGGCCGAAATCCGGCTGCAGGAGAACGTTCCAGACCTTCTGGTGCTCGACTGGATGGTGCCTGCGGTTTCCGGTATCGAACTCTGCCGCCGGCTAAGGATGCGTCCCGAGACCGAGCGGCTGCCGATCATCATGCTGACCGCGCGAGGCGAGGAAAGCGACCGCGTGCGCGGCCTCTCGACCGGTGCCGACGACTATCTGGTCAAGCCTTTCTCGACGCCGGAGTTCATGGCCAGGGTCAAGGCGCTGCTGCGCCGGGCCAAGCCGGAAGTGCTGTCCAGCGTGCTCAAGGTCGGCGATATCGTGCTCGATCGCGAATCGCACCGTGTCTATCGCAAGAAGAGCGAAATCCGGCTCGGGCCGACGGAATTCCGCCTGCTTGAATTCATGATGCGCCATCCAGGCCGCGTGTTCTCGCGCAGCCAACTGCTCGACAATGTCTGGGGCGAGACGATCTACATCGACGAACGCACGGTCGATGTGCATGTCGGCCGGCTGCGCAAGGCGGTCAACAACGGCCGTATGCCCGATGTCATCCGCACCATCCGTGGGGCGGGTTACGCCATTCGCGAGGACTGAACTCCCTCGTTTGAACTCACGCCACGTTCTTGCCGCCGAGACCGGATCTCGCCTGCACGCCCGGCGCAAAAATCTCCTGATCGACGAAGATTAGCGCCCGCATGGCGCAGCCTTCGCGGATCAGCGGCAGTTCGTTCGGCTCGGTGTCGAAGGAAATCGACTTGGAATGCTGGCCGCCGGCGGTCTGGGCAATCGCTTGCCGCAATGCCGGCTCGATCAGGTCGAAGGCGGCGGCGCTGACGCCGACCATGGCGACCGGCGCCGGATCGATCAGCGCGAACAGGCTGCCGCGGCCGTAGCCGAGCGCTTCGCCGGCCTTGCGATAGGCTTCCCGTTCGGGTCCGTCCCTTTCGCGGGCGGCGGCAGCCAGGGCGCGCATGTCGGCATCGCTGACATCGGCGACGGGTTCTGCATCCTCGCCCATCTGCCGCGCGTTGCGCCAGATGGCATAATTGCCGGCATAGGCTTCGACGCAGCCGCGCCGTCCGCAGCGACACAGCGCCCCGTTCGGCCGATGAATCATGTGGCCGAATTCGCCGCCCGAGGAATGGGTGCCGGTGAACAATTCGCCCTTCAGCACCAGCCCCATGCCGATGCCGTGCGACAAAAGGATAGCGATGAAATCGTCGCGGTAACGATCGGGGTCGCGCCAGCGCAGCGCCACCGCCATCATGTTGCAATCGTTCTCCATAATGGCTGGGATGCCGAACTCGTCTTCGAATATGTCGGCGAAGGCGATGTCGGTGTGCGGCGTGATCGGCGACCACAGCATGGCGCGGGCACGGGTGTCGGTGATGCCCTGGACGGCCAGCGCGATACGGGCGATGCTGCGCACGTCCAGGTCGGGATCTTCCAGGCGGCGCCGCACGATTGCCGTGCACTCACCGATCAGCGAGTCGCGCGACATCGTCAGCGTGTCGAGCCGGCGCTGTTCCTCGGATATTACCTGGCCGGCATAGTCGATGACGGCGACCGAGAGGAAGTTCAGCGACAGCACCACGGTCATTACCGCGGCCGCTTCCGGATTGAGGCTGAGGCCGACCTGCGGACGGCCGCGTTTGAGCGAGCCGGCCTCGCTCGGCTTGCTTTCGGTCAGGATACCTTCGACGATCAGGTCGGATGAGATCGCCGAGATCGTCGAATGGCTGAGGCTTGTGGTTGCGGCGATCTCGGTGCGCGACGGCTGTCCGGCGCGGCGCACCGCCGCGATCACCATCGCGCGGTTGCGGCGGCGCAAATCGTCGTGGCGGATTCCGACCGACATGCTCTTTCATATCCTCCCGGTCGCCGCGGTTCTTCCTGCCCTGGAACGCTGTCGGTGACGCGGTCAAATACTGGCAGAAGCCGCGCGCCGTGTCATTTATTTATTCCGAGGCCCGAAAAAAATTCGAAACGACATCAAAATCCATCAGAATCGATGTTGACAGCGTTCGGGCGTTGGCCCAGTATTTTTTCGAGGCTCGAAAAAATAGGGCCTTTGTGCCGGCCTTCGGGCCAGTTTGGTCGCGCCATACGCGGCGCAGGGAGGATAATATGAAAAGATTCACAGCCGCCATCCTGGCGGGTGCCGCCATGTCGCTGACGCTCGCGTCTGTCGCGCAGGCGAAGGACAAAGTCGTCGGCGTTTCGTGGTCCAACTTCCAGGAGGAACGCTGGAAGACCGACGAGGCCGCCATGAAGACGGCGATCGAGGCCGCCGGCGACAAGTACATCTCCGCCGATGCGCAGTCCAATCCCGGCAAGCAGCTTACGGACGTCGAAAGCCTGATCTCGCAGGGCGCCAATTCCCTGATCATCCTGGCGCAGGATGCTTCGGCCATCGGCCCGGCCGTGCAGAAAGCCCTGGACGAAGGCATTCCGGTCGTCGGCTATGACCGGTTGATCGAGAACAAGGATGTTTTCTATCTGACCTTCGACAACAAGGAAGTCGGCCGCATGCAGGCCCGCGAAGTGTTCAAGGTCAAGCCGGAAGGCAACTACGTCTTCATCAAGGGCTCCGGTGCCGATCCCAATGCCGACTTCCTGTTCTCGGGCTCGATGGAAGTGCTCAAGGAAGCCATTGACAGCGGCAAGATCAAGAATGTCGGCGAAGCCTACACGGATGGCTGGCTGCCCGCCAACGCCCAGAAGAACATGGAACAGTTCCTGACCGCCAACGACAACAAGGTCGACGCGGTGGTCGCGGCCAATGACGGCACTGCCGGTGGCGTCGTCGCGGCGCTGACGGCTCAAGGCTTGGCCGGCACCGTGCCGGTCTCGGGGCAGGACGGCGACCACGCCGCGCTGAACCGCATCGCCCTGGGCACGCAAACCGTGTCGGTGTGGAAGGACGCGCGCGAGCTCGGCAAGAATGCCGCCGAGATCGCCTCGCAACTGGCCGACGGCAAGAAGACGAGCGACATCGCCGGCGCCAAGGACTTCACGACGCCGGGCGGCAACACCGTCAAGTCGCTGTTCCTGACTCCGGTTGCCATCACCAAGGACAATCTCAACGTCGTCATCGACGCTGGCTGGATCAAGAAGGACGAAGTCTGCGCGGGTGTCGCTGCCGGCACCGTCGCGGCCTGTAACTGATCCGGACCACTTCGAAATATCTGAACGCCGCGGCCCAAAAGCCGCGGCGTTTTCTCAAAGAATTGTGTTTCCGCATCATGCGGATAGCTTCTAGGCTGGGCTCCGGCATGCGCGTCAGACGGCCAGCCGGTGGGAGGAAATCATGACCGACACGACGTCCAACCCGCAGGCCGATACGGCGCGCGCGTCGGAACTCGGCGCCGTCGCCCGGTTCCTGAAGGCGACCGAGATCGACACCCGGATGCTCGGCATGATCGGCGCGCTGCTGGTCATCTGGATTGGGCTGCATGTCATTTCCAGCCTGCGCCTCGGCGTCAACCCGCTCGATTTCGACAGCCGCACCTTTCTCACGCCGCGCAATCTGTGGAACCTGTCGGTGCAGACATCCGCGGTCGCCATCATGGCCTGCGGCATGGTGCTGGTCATCGTCATGCGCAACATCGACCTGTCGGTCGGTTCCGCCGAGGGCCTGATCGGCATGGTGATGGGATTTGCCCAGGTGCATTTCCTGGTGCGTTTTGTCGGGCTCGAACTCGGCAATCCGTGGATCTGGGCCCTGGCGCTGGTCATCGGCCTGGCGCTCGGCCTGTTGATCGGCGCCTTTCAAGGCTTCGTCATCGCCTATCTCGAAGTGCCCGCCTTTATCGTGACGCTGGGCGGCCTGCTGGTCTGGCGCGGTGCTGCCTGGTGGGTCACATCAGGCCAGACCGTGGCGCCGCTTAACGCCACCTTTCAGCTGATGGGCGGCGGGCCGGCGGGATCGATCGGCGCAACCTGGAGCTGGGTTGTCGGGATCGTCGCCTGCCTCGCCGTGGTGTTTGGGCTGTTCAACGGGCGGGTGCAGCGCAAGCGTTTCCGTTTTCCGCTACGTCCGATCTGGGCCGAGGCGCTGCTCGGTGTCGTCACCTGCGGCGCCATCATGGGTGCGGTCTGGCTCGCCAACTCCTACCCCTGGCCGATCGGCATCGTGAACAGATATGCGGCCGCCAACAACATCACCGTTCCCGAAGGCGGCCTGTTCATCGCCCACGGTATCGCCATACCGGTGCTGATGGCGGTCGCCGTCGGGCTGGTCATGACCTTCATCACCAACCGCACCCGTTTCGGCCGCTATGTCTTCGCCATCGGCGGCAATCCCGAGGCGGCCAATCTCGCCGGCATCAACACGCGCTGGATCACCATGAAGGTGTTCATGATCATGGGCGTGCTGGCCACGATTGCCGCGGCGATCTCCTCGGCCCGGCAGAATTCGGCCACCAACGTGCTTGGAACGCTCGACGAGCTGCTCGTCATTGCAGCCGCCGTGATCGGTGGCACGTCGCTAGCCGGCGGGTCGGGAACGATCATCGGCGCCATGCTCGGCGCCCTGCTGATGCAATCGCTGCAGTCCGGCATGGTGCTGCTTGGTGTCGACTCGCCGCTGCAGAGCATCGTCGTCGGCGCCGTACTGGTGATCGCCGTGTGGCTCGACACCGTCTATCGCAAGCGCGTCTAGGAGGGCATGCCATGACTGACAAGACTGCTCCTGCAGCCACCGCGCTGATCGACATGAGGAACATCTCGATCGCGTTTGGCGGCATCCGCGCCGTCGACGACGCCTCGATCGATCTTTTCCCCGGCGAGGTCGTGGCGCTGCTCGGCCATAATGGCGCCGGCAAGTCGACATTGATCAAGATCCTGTCCGGCGCCTACAAGCGCGATTCGGGCCAGATCTTCGTCAACGGCGAGGAGGCATCGATCTCCAACCCGCGCGACGCCAAGAAATACGGCATCGAGACGATCTACCAGACGCTGGCGTTGGCCGACAATGTCGACGCCGCCGCCAATCTGTTCCTCGGCCGCGAGTTGATGACCGCCTGGGGCACGCTCGACGACGTTGCCATGGAGGCCGAGGCGCGCAAGGTGATGGGTCGGCTCAATCCCCGGTTCCAGCGTTTCAAGGAGCCGGTGATCAAGCTGTCGGGCGGCCAGCGGCAATCGGTGGCGATCGCGCGTGCGATCCTGTTCAACGCCCGCATCCTGATCATGGACGAGCCGACGGCCGCACTTGGTCCGCAGGAAACGACGCAGGTCGGCGAACTGGTCAAGCAGCTGAAGTCCGACGGCATCGGCATCTTCCTGATCAGCCACGACATCCACGATGTGTTCGAGCTTGCCGACCGGGTCTGCGTCATGAAGAACGGCCAGGTGGTCGGCACCGCCCGCACCACTGATGTCACCC
>NZ_RZRR01000232.1:0-6784 GCF_003998555.1 Mesorhizobium sp. M7A.F.Ca.CA.002.09.1.1
GCCTGACCGAGACCGACCAGGACAAGCGGGATCAGAATGGCACGCATGGCGGTCAATCTCCGTTGCAAGCCGCCGCAGCGTAGCGCCAAACGCTATTTCTTCAAGCTGGCTTCGATCAGCAGGTCGGCATTGCGGGCAACCGCTTGCGCCGGACCGCCGAGGCCGAACAACTGGCCGCTGATATAGGCGCCCTCGATCAGCAGCAGCAGGCCGTCGCCGAGCGTGTCTGGGTCTTGCGCGCCCATCGCAGCCGCCATGGCGCGCAGGCGGCGGCGCAGTTCCTGCTTGTTGGCCTCGCTGACCACGCGAGCCGGGTGGCTGTGGTCGGGATATTCGACCGCCGCATTGGTCATGCCGCAGCCGCGATAGTCCGCCACCTGCGTGCGCTTGCCGATGCGGGTCAGGAAAGCCTTGATCTGAGCGCGCGGGTCGCCGGGATGAGCGGCGACCGCCTCGTCGAAGCGCTCCCAGTATTCACGGTCATATTGCCTGAGATAGGAAGCGGCCAGTTCGTCCTTGGACGGAAAGCTGCGGTAGAGGCTGGGCTTGGTGACGCCGGCACGCTTGACGATCTCGTCGACGCCGATCGCCCTGATGCCGCGCCGGTAGAACAGGTCATAGGCCACATCGAGGATCTTCTTGGCGGCTTTCGGCGGAGCGGATGCATGACCGTCGCTGATGGTCAGTTCAATATTTTTGTCGGTTGGCATCGTGTGACTCGATTGACAATGTTACCGATCGGTACGTATACATGTTCCCACCCTGCAACGTACCGGTCAGTAACATGATAACTCAATCTCGCCCCTTTGGCCAGCGCTACGCTTTCGTCGTGGTCGGCGTCATCTTCCTCAGCCTGCTGGTCGCGGCTGGCCTGCGCTCCGCACCCTCGGTCATGATGCTGCCACTCGAGAACAGTTTCGGCTGGCGCCGCGACGTCATCTCCCTGGCCGCCGGTGTCGGCATTCTGCTTTACGGTTTGACGGGGCCATTTGCCGCAGCCCTGATGGAGCGCATCGGGCTGCGCCGCACGCTGCTCGCCTCGCTGGTGGTGATGTCGGGCTCGACCATGCTCAGCCTGCTGATGACCAAGCCGTGGCATCTGTTCATCACCTGGGGCGTGTTCTCGGGCATTGGTTCCGGTGCCGTCGCCAGCGTGCTCGGCGCGACCATCGTCAATCGCTGGTTCAAGACCAATCGCGGCCTTGTCATGGGATTGATGTCGGCCTCCAGTGCCTCGGGCATGCTGGTGTTCCTGCCGCTGATCGCCGCTCTGGCACAGTCGGGCGGCTGGCAGCCGGTTGTCATTGCGGTCGCGATCGCGACCGCTGCCCTGATACCGCTGGTCTGGCTGCTGGTGCCGGAGCGGCCGGCATCGATCGGCATGGTGCGCTATGGCGCCGAGGCTGACGATGTGCCGCCGACGCCGCCTGCGTCACAGGGCAACTTTCTGGCGCATACGTTCTCGACGCTGCGCCGTGCCGCCGGCACGCGGGTGTTCTGGTATCTGTTCGCCACCTTCTTCGTCTGCGGCTTCACCACCAACGGGCTGGTCGGCACGCATCTGATCGCGTTTTGCGGCGACATGGGCATCGGCGAGGTGCAGGCCGCCGGCCTGCTGTCGATGATGGGCATTTTCGATCTGATCGGCACGACATTGTCGGGCTGGCTCACCGACCGTTTCGACCCGCGCAAGCTGCTCGGCGTCTATTACGGCATCCGCGGCCTGTCGCTGATCTACCTGCCCTATTCCGGCTTCTCAGCGACCAGCCTGATCATCTTCGCCGTGCTCTACGGTCTCGACTGGATCGCCACCGTGCCGCCGACTCTGAGGCTCGCCAATGAGGCGTTCGGCGATCGCAGTGGGCCGATCGTGTTCGGCTGGATCGTCGCCGGCCACCAGATCGGTGCGGCGACCGCCGCCGCCTTCGGTGGCACCATGCGCGAGTTGCAGGGCAATTACGAACTGGCCTTCCTGATCGCCGGCATGACGGCAATAGCCGCTGCCTGTATCTCGCTGCTGATCAACACCAGCAAGCCGGCATTCGAGCCGGAGCCGCAGGCGGCGTAGGGAGAGACGCTACCGGCCAAGCTGCCATCTCCCCCACACGGAGGAAGATCGGCAGCTTCGCCGTCCGCGCAAACGCCCACCCGCCTGTTGATCGTCAGAAAAACTTCATGATCCCGAGATGTCCCTGAAACATTGACGCTGGATTTTGGTGGCACCGTTCAAGCCATCCAGGAGACAGCCGTGAACAAGCTTTCGATGACTCGCCGCGCTTTCGTCACCTCCGCCAGCGCCGTTGGCCTGGCCGGCGTCTCGAGCCTGGTGCTGCCCTACTATTCGCGCGCCAGTCAGCGGCCGGCCTTCACCCATGGCGTCCAGTCCGGCGATGTCGACGCAACCAGCGGCATGGTGTGGACGCGCACCGATCGCCCGTCGCGCGTCATGTTCGAAGTGTCGTCGACGGAGAACTTCGCCACTGCGACACGCCTGGCGCCGCTCGATACGTCGCCGGCCAGCGACTACACCGTCAAGCGGCTGCTCACCGACCTCGCTTCGGACCAGGATATCTTCTATCGCATGACGGCAGCCGATCTCGCCGACATCAACGCCGTTTCCGAGCCGATCATCGGGCGCTTCAGGACGGCGCCGGCCTCGAAGCGCGACATCCGCTTTGCCTGGTCGGGCGACACCGCCGGCCAGGGCTGGGGCATCGATGAGACCGGCATGAAGACCTACGCCACGATCGGCAAGCACACGCCCGACTTCTTCCTGCATTCGGGCGACACCATCTATGCCGACGGCGCCATGAAGGACGAGGTCGACCTGCCCGGCGGCGGCAAGTGGAAGAACGTCGTGCTGATCGACGGCAAACGCAAGGTTGCCGAGACGCTGGACGAATACCGGGACCAGTGGAAGTACAACATGATGGACAGGAACGTGCTCGGCCTCAGCGCCATCTGCCCGACTTTCTACCAGTGGGACGACCATGAAGTCCTGAACAACTGGTCGGATTCGAAGGATCTCAGCGCCGACAGCCGCTATTCGGAAAAATCCATCCACGTGCTGGCGGCCCGTGCGGCGCGGGCTTTCCACGAGATGACGACGATCCGCTACGAACCTTCCGAGCCCGGCCGCGTCTATCGCAAGATCGCCTACGGGCCGCTGCTCGACGTGTTCTTCCTCGACATGCGCTCCTATCGCGGCCCCAATGGTCCCGACATGCAGGATGAGATGACGCCGCAATCGCGCATGCTCGGCGAACAGCAGACGAAATGGCTGAAGCGCGAACTGGCGAATTCGAAGGCGACCTGGAAAATCATCGCCGCCGACATGCCGCTCGGCCTCGTCGTCTGGGACGACGGCACCAAGAAGGTTGGTGCCGAAGCAGTCAGCAATGGCGACAATGGCTTGCCAAAAGGGCGTGAGCTCGAGATCGCCGACCTGCTGCGCTTCATCAAGAATGCCGGCATCAGCAACACCGTCTGGCTCACCGCCGACGTGCATTACACGGCCGCGCATTATTACAACCCGGACAAGGCGCAGTTCCAGGATTTCAATCCGTTCTGGGAATTCGTTTCGGGTCCGATCCATGCCGGAACGTTCGGGCCGAACGATTTCGACATGACGTTCGGTCCGGAGCTGAAGTTCATCAAGGCGCCGACCGCCGAACAGGGACAGAACCTGCCGCCCTCGGCAGGTCTGCAATTCTTCGGGCTGGTCGATATTTCAGGCGCCAGCGAGCAGATGACGGTGCGGCTGATGGATCGCGACGACAATGAACTCTACAAGGTGACGCTCGACCCGGTGCGGTCGGCATAAGCGCGCGCTGATGGAAAGGTGTCGCGCGCGTCTAGGGCGCGCGATGCCTTAGTCCGGGTAGCAGACCATGGGGATATTCGGCCAGACGGCGCTGTCGCAGTTGGCGGCGTCCTGCCGCTGCTTGAAGGCGGCGCTGACCGGGCCGGTCACCACCGGGTCGACGCCGTCGGGCGCGTCGGCGAAAATCTGCTCGGCCGACTGTGCCTCTGACGGCAAGGCAGGCCGTGATTCCTTCGTCGTCGCGGCCGACTGCGCGGCGTTGGCCGCCAGCAGGACGGCGAAGGCAACAGAGGCGATGAGCGGCCAGAATCGGTTGAGTTTATCGGTCATGACGTTCGAACTGCCCGGGCCCCGAGGGGTTCCCGCCTTGGTTAACAAAATCATCTCACACGCAGATGCTTAAGATTTGATGAGTATTTGGTGACGCGCCTCCTCTTTCGCAACTGCGAAAAACCCTGTATGAGCCGCGCAACCGAAAGAGGCAGCGCCTTTTGGCCTGCTGCCTGCAACGCTTCCGAGACCAGAACATGAAAATCCGTAATATCGCGATCATCGCGCACGTCGACCATGGAAAGACCACCCTGGTCGACCAGCTTTTGAAGCAGTCCGGCTCCTTCCGAGACAATCAGCGCGTGGCCGAGCGCGCCATGGATTCCAACGACCTCGAAAAGGAGCGCGGCATCACCATCCTGGCCAAAGCGACCTCGGTCGACTGGAAGGATACCCGCATCAACATCGTCGACACCCCCGGCCACGCCGATTTCGGTGGCGAGGTCGAACGCATCCTGTCGATGGTGGACTCAGCCATCGTGCTGGTCGATGCCGCCGAAGGGCCGATGCCGCAGACCAAATTCGTCGTCGGCAAGGCGCTCAAGGTCGGCCTGAAGCCGATCGTCGTCATCAACAAGATCGATCGCCCGGACGCCCGTCATGTCGAGGTGGTCAACGAGGTGTTCGACCTCTTCGCAGCGCTCGACGCCACCGACGAGCAGCTCGACTTCCCGATTCTGTACGGCTCAGGCCGCGATGGCTGGGTTTCGGAAAATCCGGAAGGACCGAAGGACCAGCAGTTGGCGCCCCTGTTCGACCTCGTCATCAAGCATGTGCCGGAGCCGACCGTTCATCCCGGTCCGTTCCGCATGATCGGCACCATCCTGGAAGCCAATCCGTTTCTCGGCCGCATCATCACCGGCCGCATCGAGAGCGGCACGCTGAAGGCCAACCAGCCGGTCAAGGTGCTGCACCATGACGGTACTCAGATCGAAACCGGCCGTATTTCCAAGATCCTGGCCTTCCGCGGCCTTGAGCGCCAGCCGATCGAAGAAGCGCAGGCGGGCGACATCGTCGCCATTGCCGGCTTGTCGAAGGGCACCGTCGCCGACACGTTCTGCGACCCGAGCGTGAGCGAACCGCTGCATGCGCAGCCGATCGATCCGCCGACCGTGACCATGTCGTTCCTGGTCAACGACAGTCCGCTGGCCGGCACCGAAGGCGACAAGGTGACCAGCCGCGTCATCCGCGACCGCCTGCTGCGCGAAGCCGAAGGCAATGTCGCGCTGAAGATCGAGGAATCGCCTGACAAGGATTCGTTCTTCGTCTCCGGCCGCGGCGAATTGCAGCTGGCCGTGCTGATCGAGACGATGCGGCGCGAAGGCTTTGAAATCGCCGTGTCGCGTCCGCGCGTCGTCATGCAGAAGGGCGAGAATGGCGAATTGCTGGAGCCGGTCGAAGAAGTCGTCATCGACGTCGACGAGGAGCATGCCGGCGTCGTCGTGCAGAAGATGTCCGAGCGCAAGGCCGAGATGGTCGAACTGCGCCCATCCGGCGGCAATCGTCAGCGCATTGTCTTCCATGCGCCGACCCGTGGCCTGATCGGCTACCAGTCGGAGCTTTTGACCGACACGCGCGGCACCGCCGTGATGAACCGGCTTTTCCATGCCTATGAGCCCTACAAGGGCGAGCTGCCAGGCCGCACCAATGGCGTGCTGATTTCCAACGAACAGGGCGAATCGGTCGCCTACGCCATGTGGAACCTGGAAGATCGCGGCCCGATGGTCATCGATCCGGGCGTCAAGGTGTATCAGGGCATGATCATCGGTATCCATAGCCGCGACAATGACCTTGAAGTGAACGTGCTCAAGGGCAAGAAGCTGACCAACATCCGTGCCGCCGGCAAGGACGAGGCGGTCAAGCTGACCCCGCCGATCCGCATGACGCTGGAACGCGCGCTGGCCTGGATCCAGGACGACGAGCTGGTCGAAGTGACGCCGAAGACCATTCGGCTGCGCAAGCTCTATCTCGATCCGAACGAGCGCAAGCGGTTCGAGAAGTCGTCCAAGGTGGTCGGCGCGGCGTAAGCTCTTATTTTTTCCAACAGCGGAGAGGGGCGGAGCAACCAGTGTTCCGCCCCTTTTTCGTTCATCCACCGGCAGCCGCGATGATGGCCTGCCGATCGGCCTCGCCGGCCAGATCGATGCGGATCGTGTTTCCCGCACGGGCCGGCTTGCGCAGGGCCTTTGCTCCATCCGGGTCAACGATGAGCAGCCGCTTCTCCTCCAGCGCCTGAAGCCGTGATCGCGAGATGCAGAGTTCGCTTGCGAGCAGCCGGTCGAGCCGCAGCGATGTCGGCATTTCGAGCCCGAGCTGGAGTTCCAACACGGTCGCGGCTTCCCTGGTGTCGCCGAGCCTGCGCTTGTGAACGCTGACATCGGAGAACTCCTCGACGCGCCCGATCCGGTTGCGCAACGCCACCGCATCGAAGGCATGACGGTGAGCGAGTGCAGGATCGTTGCTTTCGAGCGCCGCCAGCAGCGCCGGGTCGATGTCGCGGCGGTTGCAGCGTTCGAAAATGCCGAAATTCCAGGAATTGTCGCAGTCGATGCAGCGATAGATCAGCCACACGTCGATGCGTTTGCCATTGGCGTTGACGCGGAACTTTCCGCTGCTGCAATAGGCCCTCAC
>NZ_RZRR01000233.1:0-6777 GCF_003998555.1 Mesorhizobium sp. M7A.F.Ca.CA.002.09.1.1
GTCGTAGCTGTAGTTTGGCCGCCAACGCCATGGTTCGGTTTCAAACGCCTCGTCTACGCATCCGGACTTCCGGAAAGGAATTTTGCAGCCGGCCATAGAAACTGGCCCGGCTTTTGCTTGTCAAGGCAATTGGTAGCAAAACTCGCTTACCGGAGCGTTATCTCGGAGCAAAATCGAGGAAAAAGCGCCGCGCGAACCGCAAAAATCGTGTCAGGAAACAAATTTCACGCTCAGAGGGTGAAACCCTCGCCGAGGTAAAGTCGCCGCACATCCGGGTTTGCCACCACTTCGTCGGCCCTTCCATGGGTCAGCACCTGGCCGGCATGGATGATGTAGGCGCGGTCGATGAGGCCGAGCGTTTCGCGCACATTGTGATCGGTGATGAGGACGCCGATGCCGCGCGCCGTGAGGTGGCGCACCAGTTGTTGAATATCCGCGACGGCGATCGGATCGATGCCGGCGAAAGGCTCGTCGAGCAGCATGTAGGCCGGACGCGTCGCCAGCGCTCGCGCGATTTCCAAGCGTCGCCGCTCGCCGCCCGAAAGCGACATGGATGGCGCCTTGCGCAGATGGCTGATGTGGAATTCCTCGAGCAGTTCGTCGAGATTGCGCTCGCGCACCTTGCGGTCCTTTTCGACCACTTCCAGCACGGCGCGGATATTCTGCTCGACATTGAGGCCGCGGAAGATCGATGCTTCCTGCGGCAGATAGCCGATGCCGAGGCGTGCACGACGGTACATCGGCATCGACGTGACATCGAAGCCGTCGATCTCGATCGTGCCTTCATCCACCGGCACCAGGCCGGTAACCATATAGAAACAGGTCGTTTTGCCGGCGCCGTTGGGGCCGAGCAGTCCAACTGCCTCTCCGGCGCGCACGCCGATGGTGACGCCGCTGACGACCTTGCGGCCCTTGTAGCTCTTGGTCAGCCCCTTGGCGATCAGGGTTCCCTTGAACTTTCCCGCATCGACGGTCACCGTGGCCGGCGCCGAAAGCTTGCCGGCGGCCCGTCCCGGAAGACGCGCCGTCAGCGACGACAGGCTGGCCATCAGGGGTTCGTCGCTCCCGATTTCGGCGGCGGCGTGATCGACATCTGGACACGTTGCCCAGCGCATGGATCCACCTGAGCCAGCCCGCTTTTCATCTGCACGGTAAGTTTGCAGCCCACCAGAACGTTGTCGTTTTGCGACAGAACGACCTTTTTGCCCGAAAGCACCAGCACCTGGCTCTTCATATCGAAGCTGCCTTGATCGCCGGTCGCGATCTGCGCATCCGACTTGATATAGACCTTGTCGGAGATCTCCAGGTGGTCGATGTTGGCCGAGCCCGTCATCGCCGCACCCGCGGCCTCCGTGCCCTTGGCAGCGGCGTTGGGGTCCTTGACGTAGTAGACCGTCATCTTGCCGGCCTTCATCAATGTCGGCCCCTGGACGACGCTGACATTGCCCGTGAAGATGGCGACACTGTCGGCCTGGCGGACTTCCAGCTTGTCGCTCTCGATCTGGATCGGCTTGTCGCCGGACAGTTTGAGGCCTGATTGACTGGTCGTCTGCGCCCATGACGGCACGAGTCCGAGCAGCAGCAACGCTGAAGTTGCAGCCGCGAGCCGCGTCGAACTACTGAGCCGCATTGGTTTCTCCGCTGTTTCCCTGTGCCGCCTTCAGGGCGGCGGAATCGATGTTGACGCGCACTTTGTTCTCGAAAACCAGAATCTTGCCATTGTCCTGGACCGACATCGTATCCGCCGTGATCCGCGACCCGCCACGGCTGACATCGACGGGATCTCCTGTCTTCATAGTGCCTTTGCCCATGTCGAGGAAGACCGATTTGAACTTGGCCTGCATGCCGTCGGTCGTGGTGATCGTCACGTCGCTGGTCAGGTTCATCGTATTGCCGTCGCGATCGTAGGTGCCGTGCGAGGCCTTGACCGCCGCCACATTGTCGGACGCGATCGGCACCTTGGCGTCGATGCCTTCCAGCTCGATGATACCTTGCGTGCTGACATCCTGAATGGCACGCAGCGCCGTCATCGAATAAGGCTGCTTCTGCTTGGTGAAACCGTTGAGCTTGGGATTGGCCATCACCAGCTTGCCGTTGGAAAAGGCAGTGCCTTCCGCCTGAATCTTCACCGAGACGGGTGCGGCGAGATAGGAATAGACCGGGAAAGCGACCGCTATCAGTGCTGCGGCCACCGGCACGGCAAATTTGAGAACGCGCACGCGGCGCGAATGACGCTGTGCACGGTCGAAAGCATCGCCGCGCGTCCGGCCGTCCGCCGGGGGAGCCAACACCGCCTCGGCGTCGGTCGGTTCAATCGGTCGCGCTAACATTCACTGCTTTCTTCTAACCCTGCCCGCCCTTGGGCACCGCCTATAGGTGGGACGCCGGCGCTTTCAAGCAAGCACAAGCCCACGAAAACTGCAAAAATGTGACAGCCGCCTTTGTACAGACGAAAACGAAGTCCGCACAACTGCGTGTTCTCCATAGCAGAAACAGACACGCGGCGTAAAATTTATCAGCCATCGGTCTCGTCGCCCGACCTGGTGGCGATTGCACGAATATGTGAGCAGACCGACGCCTGGAGAGGGCCCGACCCGGCCCCGTCGACTGCCGACGCGGATAGCCACCTCACGTCCAGGCGCCGACTTGTCTCGCCATGCGCAAAAGAGAACTGCTTCCAGATGGGAGGATCATGGTCTAAAAGCGTCTCCTCCCGCCGACTGAAAGGCTGACCATGGCACTGAGAGCCGACGACCTGATCGACCGCCGCCGTTTGCGGCGCAAGCTGACATTCTGGCGCGTCGTCGCCATAGGCATCATAGCCCTTGGGGTGATTGCGCTTTCAACCTGGTTCTATGGCGACGATTTCGGCGGCTCGACGGTCGACCATATTGCCAAGGTCAAGATCGAAGGCACGATCACCGAGGACGAGGAACTGATCAAGCGGCTGGAAACCATCCGTCTTTCATCGAAGGTGAAAGGCGTGATCCTGTCGATCGATTCGCCTGGCGGCACCACCGTTGGCGGTGAATCGATCTATGAAGAAGTGCGCAAGCTGGCCGCCGACAAGCCGGTGGTGGCGGAAGTCGGCACGCTCGCCGCATCGGCGGGCTATATGATCGCCAGTGCCGCAGATCACATCGTTGCCCGCAAGACCTCGATCGTCGGCTCGATCGGCGTGCTGATCCAGTATCCCGACGTCAGCGGCCTGATGGACAAACTCGGCGTCAAGCTGGAGGAGGTGAAATCCTCGCCGCTGAAAGCCGCGCCCTCTCCCTTCAAGCCGACCAATGACGACGAGCGCGCCATGGTTCGCAAGCTCATCCTCGACAGTTACAACTGGTTCGTCGACATCGTCGCCGAACGCCGCAAGATGAGCCGCGAACAAGCGCTGGTGCTTGCCGACGGCTCGATATTCACCGGTCGCCAGGGCGTTGCCAACGGGCTGATCGACGCCGTCGGTGGCGAGACCGTGGCGGTCGACTGGCTGGCGACCAAGGGCGTCGATGCCAAGCTCAAGGTCGTCGAGTGGAAGGATACCGAACGGCGCAGCGGCTTCCTGTTCTCGAAAGCGATGGCGCAAACGATCGGCAGTGCGCTCGGCCTGCCCGCCTACAGCAGCGACGTCATCCATGAACTCGGAGCCGACCGCTTGTTTCTTGACGGTCTCGTTTCCGTCTGGCACCCTTGAGAAGCCGTTTGGGGCAAGTGAAAAAAGCAAATAAAATCATCCTCATAATTTTGACCGCACTGCTTTCACGGGGACCCGTCTCATGATCAAGTCCGAACTTGTGCAGATTATTGCCACGCGCAATCCGCATCTTTTCCTGCGCGACGTCGAAAACATCGTCGGCGCGATCTTTGATGAAATCACCGACGCCCTTGCCGAAGGCAACCGGGTCGAGTTGCGTGGCTTCGGCGCTTTTTCGGTGAAAAATCGTCCCGCGCGCACCGGACGCAATCCGCGCACCGGCGAATCCGTCGAGGTCGAGGAGAAATGGGTGCCGTTCTTCAAGACCGGCAAGGAACTGCGTGAAAGGCTGAACGGCGGCAAGTAGGCGCGACGTCAGCGCCTGACGGCCTTTCGGACAGGCCAGCTTCCGACGGAAAACATCATGTTCAATCGCTTCATCCTCATCGCGATCTTCGTGCCCCTGGCGATCATCCTGATCGCACTCGCTGTCGCCAACCGCGAACTGGTCGCCTTCACGCTGGACCCGTTCAACCCCGGCAATCCGAAGCTGACCCTGACTTTGCCGCTGTTCATCTTCCTGTTCCTGGCGCTCGCCATCGGCATGATCGTCGGCAGTCTGGCTACGTGGGTCAAACAGGGTCGCTATCGCAAGCTGGCGCGCCAGCGCGGCGTCGAAGCCGAGAACCTGCGCCAGGCGGTCAGCCGTGCGCCGGCGGTATCACAAAGCCAGGCACCGGGGTCCGCCCAAGGGGCAGCATTGCCGAAGCCGACCGCTTGAGCCGCCAATCGGCGGTTTTGTCCTCACGGAGTTTTTCATGCTGACCATTTCGGCCGCAGAGGTCGACCATGCGCTGACCTTTCCCGGACTGGTCGAGACGCTGCGCATGGCGTTTCGCGACGGTGCGGTGCAGCCGGTCAGGCATCATCATACGATCGAGCGGCCCGATGGTGCCGCCTCCACACTGCTTTTGATGCCGGCCTGGACCGATCTCAACGCGGCCGGCACGTCGGCCGGCGGTCACGTCGGCGTCAAGATCGTCACCGTGTCGCCCGACAACAATGCCATCGGCAAGCCCGCGGTGATGGGGCTCTATCTTCTGCTCAACGGCGCCACCGGCGAACCCGAGGCCCTGATCGACGGCCAGCGGCTGACACAATGGCGCACCGCCTGTGCTTCGGCGCTTGCGGCCTCCTATCTCGCCCGCGACGATGCCTCGCGGCTGCTTGTGGTCGGCGCCGGCGCGCTGTCGCCCTTCCTCGCCAAGGCGCACTCGGCCGTGCGGCCCATCAAGACCATCCGCATCTGGAACCGCACCCCGGCCAATGCCGAGAAAGTCGCGGCCGATCTGTGCGCCCAGGGCTTCGCGGCCAGTGCGGCAAGCGATCTCGATACGGAGCTTGGGCAGGCCGACATCGTCTCCTCGGCGACGATCACGACCACGCCGTTGATCAAGGGCGCATTGTTGCGGCCGGGAACCCATGTCGACCTGGTCGGCGGCTTTACGCCGACGATGCGCGAGAGCGATGACGATGCGATCAGGCTTGCCCGCGTCTATGTCGACACCCGCGCCGGCGCCACCAAGGAAGCCGGCGACATCGTCCAACCGCTGGCCTCCGGCGTGCTGAAACCGGAAGCCATCGTCGCCGATCTGCACGAATTGGCGCGCGGCCGGAAGAAGGGCCGCGAGAGCGCCGGTGAGATCACGCTGTTCAAGTCGGTCGGAGCGGCACTCGAGGATCTTGCCGCCGGCATTGCCGTCTACAAGGCGCTCACGGCCTAGTTTACCGTTGCACCCATTTCGGCGCCCATCGCCTCGGCGATCACACGAAAATCGTGATCCCCGATTTCAAAAAGGCCAAAGCGAAGCTGATAACCCCAGTTCGACTTGGCCGCGGTGAAGTCCAGCCTGTCGAGCAGCGGCTTGATCGGCGCTTCCTCGGCCTTGGCCCATGCCACATCGCGGCGGAACGGCGTGAAGCCGGCGCCCATATCGCCCTGATAAGGCTCGCCTTCCCGCACGATGCCTATCGCCGTGAAAGCCTGCAGGCCGTCTTTGTCGCCCAAAACAGTGGTCGGCGAATAGTAGACGACGCCATCACCCGGCTTGACGCGACGCAGCGGTGCCGCCTTGCCGTGGTTGACCTGCATGAAGCCGGCTGTGCGACCACGCCGGACATGCTCGGCCGACGCCACCGCTATCCAATACGCGCTCATTTCTGTTCCCCATTGGCCTGTTCCCCGTCGGACAGCCAGTAGACGCGCAGGCGATGATTATCGGGATCGAGCGCGACAAAAGTACGACCGAAATCCATGTCGGTCGGCGTCTGCAGGATCTTCAGCCCGCGCCCGGACCAGTCGGCATGGGCGGCATCGACCGCATCGGGCGTATCCAGCGCAAACACGATTTCGGCGCCACCGCCTGACGTGGCGGCTGCCGGCTCCACCGTATGGCGCGACCACAGGCCGAGCTTGAAGCCGGCATCGAGCACGAACAGCACGAAGGTCGGCGAACTTTCGACCGGCTCACGACCGAGCAGCGCGCTGTAGAAGGCACCGCTCTGCTGCGGCTGGTCGACATAGAGGATGACGAAATTCGGGGTGGCCATATCTGCTCTCCAAGGTTCGGTGTTTCGACTTGACGAACATACGATAGGCTACTGTCAGAATATGGCAGCAGTCATCGCGAACCACGCGGCTTGTCGAGCGTCGTTCGCCATTCCTTGAGCAGCGCCTGGCGACGACGCGGATAGCGCGTGTCCATTGCTTGGAGTTCGGCGATGCGATCGGCGCGAAAATGCCGGAAATCCTGCCGCATCTCGCACCACGCCACCACCACCCGCACCTTGTCGAAGAAGCCCAGCGCAAATGGCCAGACGACGCGCTGGGACACGGCCCCGCCGGCATCGCGGTAGAGAAAGCCGAGCTTGCGCTCGTTGCGGATGGCCTGCCGCACCAGACCAAGATCGATGCCCTCGGTGGCCGCGGCAGGAGGCCCGACCAGCAGTGTGCTCGCGTCAAGATCCTCGCGCAGATCGTCGGGCAGCACGGCTGCGATCTTGGCCAACGCGTTGGCGGCGGCGGC
>NZ_RZRR01000234.1:0-6729 GCF_003998555.1 Mesorhizobium sp. M7A.F.Ca.CA.002.09.1.1
GACGGGCTGGCGGGCAGAAAAACCGTCTGCAACTCAGGTGCCATAGTCTCGTTCATGCCGGCCATCTGCATCTCATAGTCGAGGTCGGTGCCGTCGCGCAGGCCGCGGATCATGATCGAGGCGCCGTGCTTCCTGGCGGCGTCGATGACCAGCCCCTCGAAGGCGACGACCTTGATACGGGCACCATCGCTGCCGAATTCCGCCTTCGCCGCCGTCTCGATCAGCTTCACCCGCTCCTCGAAGGAAAACAGCGGCTGCTTGCCCGGATGGATGCCGATCGCCGCATAGACGATGTCGGCCACGGCCAGCGAAGCCTTCAGCACATCCAGATGGCCGTTGGTCAGCGGGTCGAAGGAGCCGGCATAGAGGGCGATGCGTTCGGTCATGGCAGGTGCTTCTAATGCATGATCCCAAAAAGTGGAAACCGGTTTTTGCGGACAAACGGTTTTTCGTTTGTCCTAGAGATCATGCTCAAATGAAAGCTAGAGCCTGTTCCGTCTTCCGTCCACCAAGATGGAACAGGCTCTAGCGAGCCTCTCTCGCAAAGGCAAATCCGATCGGGGCGCCGGCCGTGAACCTTTTCCGGCACATGAACGACAGATGAACACGCTGATCACGAAGCCTTCACGCAGCGTTCACTAGGTTGCACCTTAATAAGATGAAACCAAAATCCCATCTATCCGTTGTTAGGCGCAGGAGAACACGCACATGCTGATCTACATGCTCGCCACCGCAATGACCGTCGCCATGCTGATCGCCACCGTATTTGGGCTGCATCAGGAGGCACAACGCATCCGCGTCAAGGCAAACACCAAGCGCTTCGAAGGCTTCGGCCCGCGTAAGCCATATCGCCACTACTGATAAAGCCTGGACTTGCTGCCGCGCCGGCCAGCTGGCCGGCGTTGCCATGTCAAAACCTGGGTGCCGGACTTAGTCCGCACCCTCCGGACCGGCGTCAGACGCCGCAGCGGCATCGGCACCGCCCTCGACGGTTTCTTCGCTTTCTTCGTCCGCTTGCGGTTCAGAGATCCGCTCGACCGAAACCACCTTTTCGCCTTCAGCCGTGTTGAAGATGGTCACACCCTTGGTGGCGCGGCTGGCGAAACGAATGCCGTTGACCGGCACCCGGATGACGGTGCCGCCGTCCGACACCAGCATGATCTGGTCGTCATTGCCGACCGGGAAGGTCGCCACCAGCCTGCCAATCTCGGCCGCCTTCGACACGTCGGTGGCGCGGATGCCCTTGCCGCCGCGTCCGGTCAGCCGGAAATCATAGGACGACGAACGCTTGCCGTAGCCGAATTCGGTCACCGTCAGCACGTACTGTTCGTGCGCCTTGAGTTCTTCGTATCGGCTGTCGGAAAGCTCTGTCTCCTCGCCGATCTCCTCATTGGTCAGCGCGATCTCTTCCTCTTCTCCGGCCGTTTCCGTGGCAAGCCGCCGCTCCGCCGCCGCGCGCTTCAGGTAAGCGGCGCGTTCCGCCGGCGAAGCATCGACATGCTCGATCACCGACATCGAGATGATGCGGTCGGTCTCGGCCATGGTTATGCCTCGCACACCGACCGAATTGCGGCTCTGGAAGACGCGCACGTCGCCGACGGAGAAGCGTATGCACTGGCCGGAACTGGCGGTCAGCAGCACGTCGTCCTTGTCGGTGCAGGTTTCGACGCCGAGGATCTCGTCGCCTTCTTCCTCCAGCTTCATGGCGATCTTGCCGTTGCGGTTGACCTGGACGAAGTCGGATAGATCGTTGCGGCGCACGGTGCCGCGCGTGGTGGCGAACATCACGTAGAGTTCGCCCCAGCTGGCCTCGTCCTCGGGCAGTGGCATGATGGTGGTGATGCGCTCGCCCTGCTCCAGCGGCAGCATGTTGATCAGCGCCTTGCCGCGTGACTGCGGATTGCCGATCGGCAGCCGCCAGACCTTTTCCTTGTAGACGATGCCGCGCGAGGAGAAGAACAGCACCGGCGTATGGGTGTTGGCGACGAACAGCCGGGTGACGAAATCCTCTTCCTTGGTCGACATGCCGGAGCGGCCCTTGCCGCCGCGGCGCTGCGCCCGGTAGAGCGACAGAGGCACGCGCTTGATGTAGCCGGAATGGCTGACCGTCACGACCATGTCTTCGCGCTGGATCAGATCCTCGTCTTCCATGTCCGAACCGCCGTCGGTGAGTTCGGTGCGGCGCGGCGTGCCGAACTCGTCGCGCACGGCGGCAAGCTCGTCCTTGACGATCTGCTGGACGCGCGCGCGGGAAGACAAAATGTCCAGATAATCGATGATTTCGGCGCCGATCGTGTTCAACTCGTCGGCGATCTCGTCGCGGCCGAGCGCGGTCAGGCGCTGCAGGCGCAGCTCGAGGATGGCGCGCGCCTGCTCCTCGGACAGATTGTAGGTACCGTCCTCGTTGATCCGGTGGCGTGGGTCATCGATCAGGAGGATCAGAGATTCCACGTCGCCAGAGGGCCAGCGCCGCTCCATCAACTGCTCACGCGCCGTCTGCGGATCCGGCGCGGTGCGGATCAGCTTGATGACTTCGTCGATGTTGGCGACTGCGATAGCGAGACCGACCAGCACATGGGCGCGATCGCGCGCCTTGCGCAGCAGGAACTTCGTCCGCCTTGTGATCACCTCCTCGCGGAAGGCGACGACAGCCTTCAGCATGTCGGTCAGGTTCATCACTTCCGGCTTGCCGCCATTCAGCGCCACCATATTGGCGCCGAAAGAGGTCTGCAGCGGCGTGAAGCGGTAGAGCTGATTGAGGATGACGTCGGCAACGGCGTCGCGCTTCAGCTCGATGACGACCCGGTAGCCCTGGCGGTCGCTCTCGTCGCGGATATCGGAAATGCCCTCGATGCGCTTGTCGCGCACCAGTTCAGCCATCTTCTCGATCATCGACGACTTGTTCACCTGGTAGGGAACTTCGGTGATGATGATGGACTCGCGGTCGTTGCCGCGCTGTTCGATGTTGACGCGCCCGCGCATGACGATGGAGCCGCGGCCGGTCGAATAGGCGCTGTAGATGCCCGAACGGCCAAGCACGATGCCACCGGTCGGGAAATCCGGCCCCGGAATGATCTCCATAAGCGCCGGCAGGTCGATCGCCGGATTGTCGATGATGGCGATGGCGCCATTGCAGACTTCACCGAGATTGTGCGGCGGGATGTTGGTCGCCATGCCGACGGCGATGCCGCCCGAGCCATTGACCAGAAGGTTGGGAAAACGTGCCGGCAGAACCTTAGGTTCGCTGCCGGAAGCATCATACGTGTCCTGGAAATCGACGGTATCCTTGTCGATATCCTCCAGGAGCTCGTGCGCGACCTTGGTCAGCCGCGCTTCCGTGTAGCGCATCGCCGCAGGCGGATCGCCGTCGATGGAGCCGAAATTGCCCTGCCCGTCGATCAACGGAACGCGCAACGACCAGTCCTGCGCCATGCGCACCAAGGCGTCATAGATGGAAGCATCGCCATGCGGATGGTATTTACCCATCACGTCGGCGACAGGACGCGCCGACTTCACATATTTGCGGTTCCAATGGTAGCCGCTCTCATGGGCGGCGAAGAGAATGCGGCGATGCACCGGCTTCAGGCCGTCGCGCACGTCCGGCAGCGCACGGCTGACGATCACGCTCATGGCGTAATCGAGATAGGAGCGCTGCATCTCCTCGACGATGGATATCGGCTCGATGCCGGTGGGGCCGCCGTCGGCGCCGCGCGGTGTCTTCTGGTCGGTCAAATCGGATCACAATCTAATCAGGAATCACTTGGTGCTTATATAGGAAGCAAGCCCGAAACTCCAACCTTCACGGCACTTTTCCAGTGTCATTTTTGATGGTAATTTCAAATGGATACCGATGATTGCGACGATATGGCCAAGGCGGTTTTCACCGCCCTGACGCAAAAGCCTGCGTGTCTGCCTTTGCGGTGCACCGGGCCGATTCACCAAGCAGAAACGACCTATGCGCCACGGCGGCTGCGATACTGGCTTGGCGTCTGCCCCATGATCCGCCGAAAACGACGATTGAAGGTCGACAGATCGCTGAAGCCAGCGCCGAAAGCGATCGCGGAAACCGTATCGTCCGACATGCGTAGCCGCACCGCGGCCCTGTGCAATCGCGTCCTGAGCAGGAATTGGTAGGGGGTCATGCCCGCCACCTGCCGGAAGATGCGCAGGAAATGATACGGACTGGTCGCCGTCCCATCGGCAAGCGCTGAAAGGGAAACCGGCCCGTCTGCATCGAGTTCGATGCGCCGCACAGCTTCGGCAACCCGTTTTTGATCGCGGCGGCTCGGCGCGCGCCTGACATGCGTAGCGCCGGAGGCTGTAGCCACGGCAGCACCGGCCATGCGCAGGGAAAGTTCCTCGAACGCGTCGATGTCGGCCATCTCGCGAGCGGTTTCCGCCTCGGCCAGGAGTGGCGCCAGGACCGGCAAAGGCGGCAGGAGCGCCGCCTCGAAGGCCAGCTTCCTGGCGCCCGGCACGCCAGCCGCGATCCGTTCCATGTAGGACGGCCGGAAATGGAACGAGAGGCAACGGTCGCCGCTGCCATGCTCGTGCCCGCATTCGTAACATGTGCCGGGATTGCCGAGCAGGAGCGCGCCGGGCGCCAGCATCGCCGTGCCTTGCTGGGCACGGTAGCGAAACGTGCCGCTGGTGACCGCGGCGACACAGAAATCCTGATGCGCTTCCTCGAACGGCCGGTCGCCGGCGCTAGCCGTGCAGATCACATCCGCCACATGCCAGCCGGGTCCGGATGCGAGCGTATGCGTGGTCGCTGTCATGACCGGAATATAGCAATTTTTCCCAAGCCCAGAACCTCGTAACCGCCTATTCCCTCCCAATCTCCTGACAAGAAGAGGCCACAACCATGTTCGATCAATCTTCGTTTGCCGATGCCCTGCATAGCCCCGGACCGATCGAAGGCCTTGCCGAAAAACTGAGCCTTTACGGCCGCTTCGTCGGCGCCTGGACTTTCGACGCCTCGCGCCACCTCGAGGACGGAACGGTGCTGACAGGGCGTGGCGAGGTGCATTTCGGCTGGGTGCTGGAAGGCCGGGCGATCCAGGACGTCTGGATCCTGCCCGCGCGGGACACTGGTTCCCAGCCTTCGCTCGGCAAATGGACTTTTTATGGCACGACGCTGCGCGTCTATGATCCCGGCGCGGATGCCTGGCACATCTTCTGGAGCGACCCGCCCAACCAGTATTTCAGCCGCCAGCTCGGCCGCGCCGAGGGTGACACGATCGTGCAAGTGGGCGCCGACGGCACCGGTAGCTCCGTACGCTGGGGCTTTTCACGCATCACCGAAAACGCCTTCCGATGGCTGGGCGAGCGCTCGCACGACAATGGCGCGACATGGCGGCTGGAGGTCGAGTTCCTGGCGCGCCGAGCGGTTTGATCGCCGAAGAATGCAGCAGCCCGGAATAAAAGCGTCGCGACCCTTTGCGCCCTCCGCTGTCTCGCCGGCATCAACCACTTTCTCACGAACAGTTCCCACCGAACGGGCTTTGCTCTACCAATTATCCTGGTACGGGCACGGCCCGGCGGGAGGGTCAGAGATGCCGAGTTTCGACAGCCTGTTCAACGCGTTCGTCACCATTCTCGTGACCATCGATCCGCCCGGCCTGGCGCCGCTGTTCCTCGCCGTGACGCGCGGCATGAACCGCGAGGAGCGCCAGCAGGTTTCCGTCCGCGCCTCGATCATCGGTTTCCTGGTGATGGCGCTGTTTGCGGTTGCAGGCGCCTCGATCCTGTCGGTGTTCGGCATCACGCTGCCGGCTTTCCGCGTCGCCGGCGGTTTCCTGCTGTTCTTCATCGCCTTCGAAATGGTGTTCGAGCGCCGGCAGGACCGCAAGGAGAAGATCGGCGACGTCGCCATCACCAAGGACATGATCCACAACATCGCCGCCTTCCCGCTGGCAATCCCGCTGATCGCGGGTCCCGGCGCCATTTCGGCAACTGTGCTGCTCTCAGGTTCCTTTCAAGGCTTTGCGGCGCAGGCGGCGCTGGTCGGCATCATCTTCGTCTGCCTTGCCATCACCTATCTGGTGTTCGTGCTGTCGGAACGCATAGACCGCATCCTCGGCCAGACCGGCCGCTCGATCCTGACCCGCCTGCTCGGCGTCATCCTGGCAGCACTGGCCGTGCAATTCGTCGCCGACGGCATCAAGGCGCTGATAGCGGGCTGACAGGCTGACGCGGCGAGAATCTCAAAGCCGGCTCTATCTCGCCGTCGTGTCGATGACCTCGAAATCGTGGGTAATCGTGGCGGTCTTGGCAAGCATCGCGGAGGCCGAGCAATATTTTTCGATCGAAAGGTCGATCGCGCGTTTCACCTTGTCGCTGGAGAGTTGCCTGCCCTTGACGACGAAATGCATATGAATGCGGGTGAACACTCTGGGTTCGGTTTCCGCCCGGTCGGCTTCGAGCTCGACAACGCAGTCCTCGACCGCGTCGCGCCCCTTTTCGAGGATGTGCACGACATCATAGGCCGAACAGCCGCCGGTGCCGATCAGCACCAGCTCCATCGGGCTCGGTCCCGGCGTCCTGCCTTCCGGTCCGGGCGCGGTTCCCAGCACCAGTTTGTGGCCGCTACCGGACTCGCCGACGAAGGTGCGTTCCTCGACCCATTTTACGCGTGCTTTCATCGAACTCGTCCTTCGCCATATTTCGTTGATCGCCATGTCGGCGTTCAGTTCGACAATGCAAAACCCCGAAAGTCCATGATGGACT
>NZ_RZRR01000235.1:0-6704 GCF_003998555.1 Mesorhizobium sp. M7A.F.Ca.CA.002.09.1.1
CCTATGGTGCGCTCGCCATCGGCATGGGCTCGCGCAAAGTCGAGGCCTTCGCCAAGGAGCGCCCGCATCTCGTCGCCGGCATCTCGGACGTCTCGGGCGGGCGCGTGCTGCCGGTCGTCGGCGGCGTGCTGATCCGCGACAAGGCCGGTGCCATCATCGGCGCCGTCGGCATTTCAGGCGACACGTCGGACAATGACGAAGCCGCGGCAATCGCCGGCATCGAGGCCGCCGGTTTCACCGCCGATCCGGGGTGAGGTCGGGAACTTCGTCATCCACGGGCGGAGCAGGAGCGAGGCTCCGTCGCGCAGACCCGAGGATCCATTCCGTAACATCCGCCGTAGAGTGCAGCGGAGCAGAATTCTGGACCGCTGAAACGCTCACGTGTCGCGGCTTGGACCCTGGGGTCTGCGCCCGTCGCTACGCTCCTTGCTACGCCCTGGGATGACGACGTTAGGGGCGTTTGCGCCAACTGTCAGCGCAAGTGCCCGTCAAACTTCCGCCTTCCGCGCCGGGGGACCTAATTCAAATTGATGTCCCGGCTGGCCGACCGCATCGACACCGCGAATCCGGCCAGCACGTCGAACAGCGCGATGACCATCAGCGTGAAGAAGACGGAATGGGCCGCACCCTTCACCAGCAGGAATTCGACCAGGAAGGCCACGAAGACCAGCGTCGACAGAAGATGGTCCATGATCGAGGCGTTGGTGGTGCGCACCGACTTCGCCATTTCGAGGAACAGGAAGATCAGCCCAATCAGCACCATCAGATCGCCAAGCGTCATCGAGAACACGCCACCCGACATCATGCTGAATGAGAAGACCTCGCTTGCCCACGGATCGTCACCGCTGCCGAATATTCCCAGCAGTCCGAGATTGTAGAGCACGAAAGGCACGATCAGCAGCGGAATGGCACCGAACATCTGGCGTCTCCATGTGGGGGCAATCCTTTGTAGAATGCGCCACAGGCACGCCGTCAAGATGTTTCGATGGCAGCGTTGAACACGGTCGAAGACCGCACGCAACAACAATGTCAGCCGGTTGCCTGCAACGATTGCCGCCCACGCGTCGAGATGCGCGCTACCCCGCCCCCCAAACGCAAAAGGACCGGCCACTGGCCGGTCCTTTTGGAATTCAAACCTTTGGAAGGCTGGTCTCAGCTTTCCTTGGGCGTCAACACCTGGCGACCGCGATACATGCCGGTCTTCAGGTCGATATGGTGCGGACGGCGCATTTCGCCGGAATTCTTGTCCTCGACATAGGTCGGGGCCTTGAGGGCGTCGGCCGAGCGGCGCATGCCGCGCTTGGACGGAGAGGTTTTACGTTTCGGAACGGCCATGGATATGCTCCACTACATGGTCAAAAGCCCCGCCCGCCCTCGTGAAAGGGCCATGTCGGGGCCTAAATCTGAGAAAGTCGGGTGCCTATACACGCCCTGTGCCGTTTTGGCCAGCACTGGCGCGAATTTTTTTGGATCGGCTAGCGGAGACAACCGACATAGGCCCCCGAGCGGCCGGCTCGCCGCTCGATCAGATTGGCAAGCCGCCTCAGGCCAGGCCCGGGCTTGGCCGGATTGCGGGCGATCGGATTTGGCAAAGAGACCGCAAGCAGGGCGGCCTGCCGTCGCGACAGCTGTTTTGCCGAGACGCCGAAATGGTGCTGTGCCGCGGCCTCGATGCCGTAGATGCCCGGCCCCCACTCGGCGATGTTGAGATAGATTTCCATGATGCGCCGTTTCGACATCACCGCATCGAAATAGACGGCCAGCGGCAATTCGACCACCTTGCGCACCGAGCCCAGCGGCCGCGACCAGAGATACAGGTTCTTGACCGTCTGCATGGTGATGGTCGAGGCGCCGCGCGTCGCTTCGCCGGCCAGCGCATCGTCGACGACGCCTCTCAGCTCGCCGAGATCGACGCCACGATGAAAGCAGAACTGCCCGTCCTCCGACATGATGACGGAATTGGCCAGCACCGGCGACACGTCATCGATCGACACCCAGCGGCGGTCGTAACCGGAGAAGGTCGCCAGGTCCTTCAGCATCAGCGTCGAGACAGGATGCACGAAGAACGGCAGGTACAGAAATGTCAGCACGACCGGAATCAAGGCCAGCACCGCGGCCACGACGATGCCGCGCCGGACCCAGCGCTTGAGACCACGGCGGTTTACGCCCCGCGATCTCGTCGCCATGTCCAGCTTTTCGGTTTCATGATCGACGATCGGTTCCGCCAAGCCGCCCAACCCGTGCCAGAGAGCTCGTTTTGAAACGCGCTCCTGTGAGTCATGTGACGGTGTTTTCGAGAACCGGAGCGGAGCGTACATTAGAGTACGCAAGCACCGGAAGCGCAGAAAACGCCCTCAGATGACCGCAGGAGTAGAGTTTCCGAACGGGCTCATACTGCTCCGGCATAATGGCGCTTGCCTTCTTGCGCAACGTCTGAGTGTCGGCTACCGGTCCCGGCCATGACGAATGACGACCAAATGGCGTTCGAAATGGCGCTGATCAGGCGGGCAGCCGCCGTCGAGGTGCTGCTGCGGCGACTGCTCGACGACCGCGCGCTTTCGGGCGAGATCGCCCGGCCGGACCGGCTGATGGCGGCGATGCGCCATGGCGTGCTGAACGGCGGCAAGCGCCTGCGGCCCTTCCTGGTCATGGAAAGTGCCGCCCTTTTTTCCACCGACGGCGAGGCGGCACTGCGTGTCGCCGCCGCACTTGAATGCGTGCATTGCTATTCGCTGATCCACGACGATCTGCCCGCCATGGACGACGACGACCTGCGTCGCGGCCAGCCGACCGTGCACAAGGCCTTCGACGAGGCGACCGCGATCCTGGCCGGCGACGCCCTGCTGACGCTGGCCTTCGACATCATTGCCGGCGAGTCGACCGCGCTGCCGGCGGAGCGGCGGGCAGCCCTGGTGCTGGCGCTTGCCCGCGCCGCCGGAGCAGGCGGCATGGTCGGCGGCCAGAAGCTCGATCTCGAAGCCGAACAGACGCCGCCGGACGAGGCCGGCATCATCCGGCTGCAGGCGATGAAGACCGGCGCGCTGATCCGCTTCGCCTGCGAGGCAGGCGCCCTCATCGCCGGCGCCCCGGCCGATGACCGCGAGCGGCTGGCCGAATTCGGCTCGGCGATCGGTCTTGCCTTCCAGCTTGCCGACGACCTGCTCGATTTGACCGCCGACGCCAGCCAGATGGGCAAGGCGACCGGCAAGGACGCCGCCGCCGGCAAGGCGACGCTGGTGGCCTTGCATGGTGCAAATTGGGCACGCGGCCAGCTGCACGGCCTCGTCCAACAGGCGCATGCGCTGCTTGAGCCCTATGGCGACGATGCCCAGTTGCTGAAAGAAGCGGCGACATTCGTGGCGGCGCGTAACAGCTAAGGTTGGTGCCAGCCGGAACATCGAGCTGATTGCACGCACGTCCCCGCCGGCCGGTTCTGAAATAGAACTTGAGCGGAAGCCTGCCGAGGCAGAGGATTGACATCCGCACGGCAAGCACGCGGTGCGGATAAGAGTTGGAGGATGCCATGTCGACCACCGACAAGCTGTTCAGCGGTTCCATTCCCGAGATCTACGACCGGGCGATGGTGCCGCTGATCTTCGAGCCATATGCGCGGGATCTGGCGGAGCGGGTGTCGAAGCTCGGGCCGCAATCGGTGCTCGAAGTGGCGGCGGGCACCGGTGTGGTGACACGTGCGCTCGCAGCAAAGCTGCCGGCGCAAGCGCGCATCGTGGTCACCGACCTCAACCAGCCCATGCTCGACCACGCACGCACGCGGATGGTGGACGATCCTCGCATCACCTGGCAGCAGGCCGATGCTCAGGCGCTGCCCTTCGAGGACGCACAGTTCGACGCCGTGGCCTGCCAGTTTGGCGCGATGTTCTTCCCCGATCGGGTGGGCGCCTACGGGCAAGTTCGGCGCGTGATGCGGCTGGGCGGACACTTCCTGTTCAACGTCTGGGGTGCCATCGAAGAGAACGAGTTTGCCGATGAGGTGACGCGGGCGCTCGGCCATTTTTTCCCGGCCGATCCGCCTCGCTTCATGGCAAGGACACCGCATGGCTATCACGATGCGGACGTCATCCGCGCCGACCTGCATGCCGCCGGCTTCCGTAACATTACCATAGAGCCGCTGGATGCCGTCAGCGCCGCTTCCTCGCCATATGAGGCGGCCACGGCCTATTGCCAGGGCACGCCCCTGCGGGTCGAGATCGAGGCGCGCGGTGGCTCGCTGGAGGAGGTGACGCGATACGTGGCGAATGCCCTTGGGAAACGGTTCGGGGAAGGCCCGGTGAGTGGCCGCATCCGCGCCCTCGTCGTGGACGCGGCCTAGGCGCGCTGTCCATCCGGCGGCTCGCACGGCTCGCCTGCCCGAACGAACGAAATTTTAATGTAAATGAAGCGTAATCCCGGCCATTAAAATGGTGCGTATGTGTTGGGGTTGCGCATGCCTGAATATTCGTCCTTCATCCGGTCGGTCCGGATCCGCTATATTTCAGGGTTGCTGATCTTCGCGCTGGCTTCCGCCGGCATCGTGATTGCGCTTGATCGCGTCAATTCCTTTCGCCGCGACATCGATGCGCTGAGCAGCAATCTCGTCATCTTCACCCGAGACCTGCGCAACGCGACCAGCTTTGCCGAGACGACCGGCACCGCCTGGCGGGCGGAGACACGCGATGCCCTGACCACATCGGCGCGCGGCCATTCGGAGCGCCTGACCGGCGAGATCGAGACGCTGACCGCCCAGCTTGCGGCGATCAAGCCGCGGCTGTCGATCAAAACCGTCGACGAACTCCAATCCGCTTCAGTTAACGGCGATCTGTTCTGGTCGCCGCGCGACATGGTGCGCAATTTCAACCTGATGTCGGTGGCGCAGAAGGTCGACGAGTGGAGCTATCGCGAAATCCGCAACCAGAATGACCTGTTCGCCCAACCCATGCTGGTTCGCGTCCGCACCGCCATGGATGATGAGCGCCATCTGGCCGATGCCTCCAGCGACAGGCTGTTGTTGTGGGCCAGCGGCATCCTGTTCGCGGCCCTTGCCATCGTCGCCTTCTGGATCTTCCGCCCGATGGAAGTGGCGATCCGCCGCGCCTTTGCCGAATCCGCCGAATCCCTGTTCAAGGCCGAGGCCGCCGACCGCGCCAAATCGGAATTCCTGGCCAATATGAGCCACGAGATCCGCACGCCGATGAACGGTGTGCTCGGTATGGCCGAACTGCTGGCCAAGACCGATCTGACCCCACGCCAAAAGACCTTCACCGACGTTATCGTGAAGTCCGGCAACGCGCTGCTCACCATCATCAACGACATCCTCGACTTCTCCAAGATCAATGCTGGCCAGCTCACCCTCGACCCTGCTCCCTTCCGCCTTTCCGAGGCGGTCGAGGACGTGGCGACGCTGGTCTCGGCGCGCGTCGCCGAAAAGACCCTCGACCTGATCGTGCGCGTCGATCCGCGCCTGCCGGCCCATGTCGTCGGCGACGCCGGCCGGTTCCGGCAGATCATCACCAACCTGCTCGGCAACGCAGTGAAGTTCACCGAGAAGGGTCACGTGCTGATCGACGTCGGCGGCGAGATCGTCAACGACGTGGTCCAGCTCAAGATCCGCGTCGAGGACACCGGCATCGGCATACCGGCCGAGAAACTGCAGAACGTGTTCGAAAAATTCGCGCAGGTCGACGGCTCGTCCACCCGCCGTCACGAGGGCACGGGGCTGGGCTTGGCCATCGCAGCACGCCTCGTCGACCTGATGGCAGGCAAGATCGGCGTCGAGAGCGAGATCGGCCGCGGCTCGGTGTTCTGGTTCGCGGTGCCGCTGCCCGCGCATCAGGCCGCGGCGCGCGACGAGATCGTGCCGGTCGACGTCACCGGCGCGCGCGTGCTGGTCATCGATGACAATCCGGTCAACCGCGAAATCCTGCTCGAGCAGCTCAGAAGCTGGAGCTTCGACTGTGCCGCCGCCGAAAGCGGCGCCGTCGGCCTGGCCTTCCTCGATCGCGCCTTTCAGTTGGGCGCCGCCGTCGACTGCATCATCCTCGACTACCAGATGCCCGGCATGAACGGCGCCGACGTCGCCAGGGCAATTGCTTCCGACAGCCGGCTGTCCTCCATCCCGGTGGTGTTGCTGACCTCGGTCGACCAGGTCGATTTCGGCAAGATGATCATCGACTTCGGCATTGCCGCGCATTTGACGAAGCCGGCGCGCTCTGCGGTCCTGCTCGGCACCGTTATTTCGGTCGTGCAGAAGGCCCGTTCGCAGGTCGGCAAGGCGCAGTTTGTCCGCGAACCGATCGTCCAGGCTCCCCCGGCAGCGCCGCCTGCCTTTACCGTCATCCGCGGCCCGGCGCTGCCAGTCGCGGCAGCACCGGAATCGACAACCACGCCGAACGGACCGATCGACATCCTGATTGCCGAGGACAACGACGTGAACCAGCTGGTCTTCGGCCAGATCCTCAATGGCTTGGGCTTGAGCTACCGCATCGCCGGCAACGGCCGCACGGCGGTCGAGATGTACCGGGCGCTGCGCCCCAAGCTGATCCTGATGGACGTCTCGATGCCGGAGATGAATGGCTACGAAGCGACCCGCGCGATCCGGGCCATGGAGACCTCGACGGGCACCCACATTCCGATCATCGGCGTCACCGCGCATGCGCTGAAGGGCGATCGCGACAAGTGCATCGAATCGGGCATGGACGACTATCTGC
>NZ_RZRR01000236.1:0-6686 GCF_003998555.1 Mesorhizobium sp. M7A.F.Ca.CA.002.09.1.1
CCGCTATGGCAAAGGGGATGACATCGCCGACGATCGCGGAGCAGCCGCCGAGAAAGGCGTTGTCGCCGATGCGGACAAACTGATGCACTGCGGTCAGTCCGCCGATATAGACATTGTTGCCGACCTCGCAGTGGCCGCCCAGCGTTGCGCCATTGGCGAACGTCGCATTGTTGCCGACGACGCAATCATGGGCGATATGGGCGTAGGCAAGGAAATTGCCATTGTCGCCGACCGTCGTCTCGCCGCGGCTGGAATCGGTGCCGAGATGCATGGTCACGCCTTCGCGGATCGTGCAGTTCCTGCCGATGACCAAGGTGGTTCGGCCGCCCTTGTGCTTGGTGTTCTGCGGCGGTGCGCCCAATGTCGCCATCGGATAGACCTTGGTCGAGGCGCCGATCGACGTCGCGCCCATCACCGAGACATGACTGACCAGTTCGACGTCGTCGCCGATCACCACATCGGCAGCGACATGGCAGAACGGCCCGATGCGCACACCTTGGCCGATTTGGGCGCCTTCCTCGACAATGGAGGAAGCATGAATGGATGTCTTGATTTTCATAAGCACTCGATCGTCAGTCGCTGGTGACCATCATGGCTGAAATCTCGGCCTCGGCCGCCTTGGCGCCGTCGACCATGGCTTCACAAGCGAATTTGAGCAGGTTGCCGCGTTTCTTGATTTTCTTGACATAGATCTTCAACTGGTCGCCGGGAACCACCGGTTTGCGGAATTTGGCGTTGTCGATGGTCAGGAAATAGACCAGCGACGGCTTTTCGGTACCCAGGCTGCGGATACAGATGGCGCCGGCCGTCTGCGCCATCGCCTCGACGATGAGCACACCCGGCATGACCGGCTGCTCAGGGAAATGGCCCTGAAAATGCGGCTCGTTTATGGTCACGTTCTTGATGCCAACAGCGGATTCGTCGCCATCGATGTCGACGATACGATCGATCATCAGGAACGGATAGCGGTGCGGCAGGAGCTTCATCAGCCCCATAATGTCGACCGCCTCCAGCGTCGTCGACGCGATCATGTCAGCCATTGCCTCCCTCGCCCTGTTTGCGGGTCCTGGCGAGCTTGCGCAGCATGGCTATCTCCCGCATGGCTTCCGCCATTGGCTGTGCCGGATAGCCGCCCCAGATCTCGCCTGCAGGGACATTGCTCATAAATCCACTTCTGGCGGCAAGCTTGGCCCCTGTCCCAATGGTCAGGTGATCCGCAAGCCCGACGCCGCCGCCCATGGTGACATTGTCACCTACGACCACAGAACCCGAAATACCCGAAAGCCCGGCTATTATGCAATTGCGGCCGATGCGGACGTTATGGGCGATCTGCACGAGATTGTCGATCTTGGTGCCCTGGCCGATGATCGTATCGGACATGGCGCCGCGATCGACGGTGGTGTTGGAGCCGATCTCGACGTCGTCCTGGATAACGACACGGCCGATCTGCGGCACGCGCTCAGGACCCTTGGCCCCGCCGACGAAGCCAAAACCATCCTGGCCTATCCTGGCGCCGCCATGAATGATGACGCGATTGCCGATCAAGGCATACTGGATGCTGGCGCCCGGACCGACATAGCCGTCGCGGCCGATCTGGCAGGATTGTCCGATGACCGCATTTGGGGCGATGACGGTGCCGCTGCCGATCGAAGCACCTGGCCCGACAACCGCGCCGGCCTCGATGACGGCACCGGCTTCGACATGGGCGGTCGCATCGACGTGAGCGTGCGGCGAGACGCCGGTTTCGCTGGTCATTGGCCCTGGTGTCGCCGCCCTCGGAAACAGCAGACGCCCGATCAGCGCGAAGGCCTGTTGTGGACGCGGATGAATGAGAACGGCAACGCTTGCCGGCGCCTTGCCGGCAAATTCCGCCGGGCACAGCACCGCGGCAGCCCGCAGCGACGGCATCAGCGCGGAATTACGCTTGCCGTCGACAAAGACGAGCGCGTTCTCGCCGCCCTCGCTGGCCGGCGCGAGTGCTTCGATCAAAATATTGGAGTGGCCGGAATCGACAAGCACCGAGCCGGTCAGATTCGCGACTTCGCCCGCCGTATACCGGCGTGATGGCGCGAAGAACACCGGATCGGTCATTCCAGAAGCTATATCCAGCTAGGTCGGAACATTTCTCCCGGACCCTGAAGACCCGGGAGCATCGTTGGCCGCCGATCAGAAGCGGGTCGATATGCCGAAGTTGAATTCCTGCACGTCGTCGCGCGCTTCCTTCTTGACCGGGATCGCATAGTCGATACGAATCGGACCGAACGGCGACGCCCACATCAGACCAACGCCGACAGAGGCACGCAGCTGCATGTCCGTTGACTCCTGAGCAACGCTCGTAACCTTGCTGCCATAGAGAGTCGCCGCGTCAGCAAACACAGCTCCGCGAAGGCCGAAGCTTTCCGGAACGACTGGCAGCGGGAACTGGGCTTCAGCAGAAGCATTGAAGTAGGTCGTACCGCCGAGATGGTCACCCGTGAGAGGATCCACAGGCCCGATACCGCCATAGGCGAAGCCACGGATCATGCGGTCCGTGCTCTGGAACTGATCGAAGATACGCAGGCCGTCACTGCCATAACCCTCGACATGGCCGGCGCCGCCCGAAATAAGGCCGACAAGATCAAGCGACTCGGACAACGTCTGATAGACGCTGCCGCGTCCCGTGATCTTCACGAACTTGGCATCGCCGCCAAGACCGGCCACTTCGACGGTTGTGTTGGCATAGATACCCTCATGCGGGTTCTTCATGTCGTCGATGGTGTTGTAGACCAGCCCGAGACTGACCGACGACTTGATCCAAGGGCTCTGATCGATGCCATCAAGGATTGCAGTTGAGATATTGCAAGGGCTGCCAGGAATATAAACCCCATCGGTCAAGCAACCATCGTCAACTTTATATTTTTCCTGCGATATGTTGTACGCCAACTGGGTCGTGATGCTGTCGGTGATCGGCAGGCCGAAACGGATCGTCGCGCCCGTGGTATCGCTGTCATAGTTGTTGTTGTATTCCCGCGTCGACTTATAGATGTCGAAACCGGCGGCGATGCGCCGTCCGAGGAAATAAGGCTCGGTGAAGGACAGGCTGTAGTCGCGTGAATTCTTGCCGCCGCCCGCAGACAGCTTGATGAACTGACCGCGACCGAGGAAGTTGCGCTCGGTCACCGAGCCTTCGACCGACGGACCGGCCGTGTCGCCACCGGTCGAATAACCAGCGCCCACCGAGAACTCACCGGTCGATTTCTCAACCACGTCGACCACCAGAACGACCTGGTCGGGCTGCGAGCCAGGCACGGTCGAGATGTCGACTTTCTCAAAGTAGTTCAAGTTTTCCAGGCGCTTCTTCGCGCGCTGGATGAGCACCTGGTTGAAGGCGTCGCCTTCGCTGACGTCGAACTCCCGGCGAATGACATAGTCACGCGTGCGATCGTTGCCGCGGATCTCGATGCGCTCGATATAGGCCTTGGTGCCCTGGTCGATCGTGTAGACGACCGAAATGGTGTGGTTCTCGAAATTGCGGTCGCCGCGCGGCGTGACCTGCGCGAAGGCATAGCCGGAACCGGCCACCTTCTCGGTCAGCGCGATGATGGAATCCTCGACGTTCTTGGCGTTGTAGACGTCACCCTTGTGCGTCTCGATCACCGATTCCAGCGACTTGCCGTCGACTTCAGGGATCGTGCTCTCGACGCTGACATCGCCGAACGTGTAGCGGTCGCCTTCCTGGACGGTGATGGTGACCGTGTACTTGTTCGTCGCGCTGTCGAGCTCGCCGACGGCGGACACGACCTGGAAGTCGGCATAGCCGTGATTGTAGTAGAAGCGGCGCAGCAGCTCCTGGTCCGCGCGCAGCTTGTCATCGTCGTAGACGTCGTCGCGCAGGATGAAGGAAACCCAGGACGAACGCTTGGTGTTGATGATATCCGACAGGCGGCGGCTGGAATAGGCGCTGTTGCCGACGAAATTGATCGCCGCGATCTGCGTGCGATCGCCTTCGGCAATGTTGAAGACCACATTCACGCGATTGTCGCCAAGCTGCATGACCTGCGTGGTCACGGTCACGTCGTCGCGACCAATGCGCCTGTAGGCAGCCTTGACCGACTCCACGTCGGCATCGAGCGTCGCCTGCGAGAACGTTCCGCGTGGCTTCAGCTGCACCGCCGCCGCGAGCGCATTGTCCTTGAGTTTCTTGTTGTTCTGGAACAGCACCTGGTTGACAACCTGATACTCGGCAACCTTGACCACCAGCGTCGAGCCGACCTGGTTGATCTGCACATCCGAAAACAGGCCGGTGCCAAACAGTGCCTTGACCGCACCGTCGATATCGGAACTGGAGAAAGCCTTGCCCGGCTTGATGGTGATGTAATTGCGGATGGTCTCAGCGTCGATACGCTGGTTGCCGCTTACTTCGACTCTGCTGACGACAGCGGCTTCAGCCGCCGATGTGGCAACGAACTGCACTGCGAGCGCGCCTGGCACGACCATGGCCGCGGACAGGGTCACCGCGGACGCGGCGCTTAGAAACTTGGATGCTGCCTTCATCGGGCTTAATAACCTTTTCTCGTAGTCCCCACGGCGAGAAAACCGGACGTGCGGTAATTTCCCCTACCGTATTAACCGGATTTTCCCTACACGCAAGGCTTCTGGTTAATTTGTATTTACTTAACCCTGCGGCGTGGCTTTCGCGTCACTCATATCCCCTTGCATGGTAAACGGCGTCTCAACATCGTCCATGCAGAAGCCAAATTTCTTCATGATTTCAGCACCCAAACAGATCGTTCCAAAAAACGAACCCCATGAAGCACAGCACCAGAAGCAACCCGGCCCGATAGGCCATTTCCATCATCCGTTCCGACACCGGACGGCGAATGACAGCCTCCACCCCGTAGAACAAGAGGTGACCGCCGTCGAGAGGGGGAATCGGCAAAAGGTTCAGAATTCCGATGCCAACGGATAGCAGTGCAACCAGTTGCACGAGCCATTCGAATCCCAGTTTCGCAGCCCTGCCCGCCATGTCGGCGATCTTCACCGGACCGCCCAACTGACATTTGTCTTCGCGCCCGACAACAAAGCGCTGCAGGAACTGGCCGGTGCGCTGGATGACGTGACCGGTTTCCTCGACCGCCGCCGCGACAGCTCCAACAGGCGTGTAGGTGATGAGCCGTGGCTGGCCGAGTTCCTTGTTGTTGACGACACCGATTACAGCGACCTTGACCTTGTTGCCGAGCGCGTCTTCCTGTTCCATCAGCCGCGGTGCCGCGGTCACAGTGACCTCCCGGCCGTCGCGCAGCATGACGAAAGTGATTGCGTCGTCCGCACGGCCCGAGACCAGGCGTTGGACGTCGCCAAAGGTTTCGACCTTGTTGCCGTCGACGCTGACGAATCGGTCGCCGGGAAGGATGCCGGCCTTCGCCGCCGGGCTGTCGGCGGTCACCTCGGCCACCATGGGCTCGGCGACATAACGGCCATAGGCGGTGAACAGCACGGAAAAGACGACGATCGTCAGCAGGAAATTGAACAGCGGCCCGGCCACCACCGTTGCCGCGCGCTTCCAGATCGGCTGCGTGTGGAAGGCGACCTTGCGCTCTTCCTCGGTCAGCGTTTCAATTTCTTCCGACGTGGGCTGGCTCGATGTGGCGTTCATGTCGCCGACGAATTTGACATAGCCGCCAAGCGGTATCGCACACAGTTTCCAGCGCGTGCCGTGGCTGTCGTTGAAGCCGAAGAGTTCCGGGCCGAAGCCGATCGAGAAGGCCCTGACGCCGATGCCGCACCAGCGCCCGACAAGGTAATGGCCCATTTCGTGGACGAACACGACCACGGTCAGCACGAAGAGGAATGGCACCAGCGTGCCGAGGACAAAGCCTTGTGTGCTGAAAAGCGCGTGAAGAATCTCGTTCAAGACAAACCCTCAAATTCTTCCACGGCGCAGACTGCGCCGTGACTGTGACACCAATCCGGGCGAATCCAAGGCGCATCGCGCAAAGGACCTGAAATGACACCACTCAAACGGGAAACAGACCCTGCGCCGGATGATCGGCGTTCGCCGAAATCCAGCCGATGACGTATAGGGCGAATGCGGCTGCGACAAGCCCATCGACACGATCCATGACGCCGCCATGGCCCGGGATGAGCGCGCCTGAGTCCTTGCGGCCATGGCGGCGCTTGACCCAGGATTCAAACAGGTCGCCTGCCTGCGAGACAATCGACAGCACGAGCGCCACCAGGCCGAGCAATGCCAGATTGCCGACACCGGCAGCTACGGCGAGGACCAGCCCGGCGACGACGCCGCCGAGCGCACCGCCGAGCGCGCCGCTGCGCGTCTTGCCGGGCGAGATAGAGGGCGCCAGTTTCGGCCCCCCAACGGCACGGCCAACGAAATAGGCAAGGATATCGGTGGCCCAGACGACCGCAAACAGGAACAGGATGGCAATGAGGCCCGAACGATCGCCATCGCGCAGCAAGGCGAGCGACAGGCCTGAAACCGCGGCATAGGCGAGGCCGCTCGCATCCCATTGTCCGGTCTTGCGAAGCGAGGCGGCTATCGCCGTTGCGGCAACAATGGCCGCCACAAGCGGTAGCAGCCAGGAGGCGGCCAGGCCGCCGATCAAGGCGCCAACGAAGACGACCAGCAATGCTTCCGGCAGGAAACCCAGGCCCGTGACCCCGGTCGGGCGCGACATGCGGGTCCATTC
>NZ_RZRR01000237.1:0-6650 GCF_003998555.1 Mesorhizobium sp. M7A.F.Ca.CA.002.09.1.1
AGGCAAGACAGATCTTTACCGAGATCGGGCGAACCATCGCCCACATGCACAATGTCACAGCAGCCTGGACGCCTCCGTCCGGCTTTGCCCGCCATGCCTGGGATTTCGACGGCTTCTTCGGCGCGAACCCGAATTGGGGGCGTTTCGAGACCTCGCCCTTCCTCGACGGTCCTCGCCGGGAGCTGGTTTTGCGGGCGCGCGAAAAGGCCGTGCGCGCGCTATTGACGTATGAACGCAGTGCCCGCAATTTCGGCATCATCCACGCCGACCTGGTGCGCGAGAATGTGCTCGTCCATGATGGTGCGATCCGCATCATCGACTTCGACGATTGCGGCCATGGCTGGCACATGTACGACCTTGCCGTCGCGCTTTACCAGAACCGCGATGAGGCGATCTATCCGCTGATCGAGGACGCTTTGCTCAAGGGCTATCGGCAGGAGCGCGAACTGACGGCGCGCGACATCGCCGCGCTGCCGCTGTTTTCTGCCTTGCGGGCCTTCGCCTTCCTCGGCTGGGTGCAGAGCCGCGTCGAAGGCGACATCACCAGGGAGGTCGGCTTGCGCATGTCGGCCATCGCAGCCGATGTGGTGATTGCCTATCTGCATGGCGAATAAGGCCGATTGATAAGAACTGGCGGAACCGTCAGCCCTTCGCGAAATGGATGCTGACCGTGCCCGAACTGCCGAAATCGGCGACGATCGTGTCGCCGGGTCGCGCCTCGACCGGACGCACGAACGACCCGGAGAGAACGACCTCGCCGGCAGCGATCGACATGCCGTAGCGGGCGAGCCTGTCGGCCAGCCAGGCAATGCCCATCGCCGGATGGTTGAGCACGCCGGCGCCAAGCCCGGTCTCCTCGACCTCGGCATTGCGCGAAACGATGGCGCCGATCCAGCGCATGTCGGTCTCATCAGGCCGCTGCGGCCGGCCGCCGATGACGATGCCGGCATTGGCGGCATTGTCTGAAATGGTGTCGAAGAAGGTACGCGCCTTCTTCGTCTCCGCATTGACGCGCTCGATGCGCGTATCGAGGATTTCGAGCGCCGGCGTGATGTAGTCGGTGGCGTTGAACACGTCGAAGATCGTCACGCCGGGGCCTTTCAGCGGCGCCTTCATGACGAAGGCGATCTCGGCCTCGACGCGCGGCTGGATAAAGCGGCCGGCCGGAACCGACGCGCCGTCATTGAAGAACATGTCGTCGAACAGCACGCCCGAATCCGGCGTGTCGATGGCGAGCGCATATTGCATCGCCTTGGAGGTGAGGCCGATCTTCCAGCCCTTCGGCTTCAGCCCGGCATCGATCTTGCGCGTCACCAGCGCTGCCTGCACGCGATAGGCATCCTCCATCGTCGCCTCGGGAAAATCGAGGCTGAGCAGCCGGATCTGGCGGCGTGAACGCTCGGCCTCGAACAGCCGTGCCGCGGCGTCTTCCACTTGCTCCGGGGTCATGCTGCTTCCTCGTCGACGACGCTGTTGCGCAGCACGCCGATGCCGTCTGCCTCGACCTCGATGACGTCGCCCGGCTTCAGCCAGATCGGCGGCTCGAAGCGGGCGCCGGCGCCCGTCGGCGTGCCGGTGACGATGATGTCGCCCGGCACCAGCGTGGTGAAGGTCGAGACATAGGCGATAATCTTGCGAAACGAGAAGATCATCCGGCTGGTGCGGTCCTGCTGGCGGATTTCGCCATTGACGCGGGCGGTCAGCGCGATGTCGGCGATCTGCTCCGCGTCGGTGAACGGCACCAGCCAAGGGCCGATCGAGCCGCTGCGGTCGAAATTCTTGCCTTGCGTGACGTTGAACTTGGCATGCCGCACCCAGTCGCGGATGGTGCCTTCATTGCACAGCGACAATGCCGCAATATGGCTGAGCGCGTTGGCCTCGGCAATGCGCCGTCCCGCCTTGCCGATGACGATGACGATTTCGCCCTCATAATCGAGCTGCGGGGATTCCGGCGGCCGCACCAGCGGCGCGCCATGGCCGACGAAGGAGCGGGGAAAACGGACGAACAGCGACGGATTCGAGGGTGCTGCCTGGCCGTCCTTGTACTCCTCGTTGCGGTCCGGATAGTTGACGCCGACGCAGATGATCTTTTCCGGCGAAGGGATCGGAATTTCGTAGGCAATGGCGTCGAGCGGGAAATCGATCGGGAAGGCCTCGGCCTCTTCCGCCAGCCGCCGCAAGGCGCCGGCCTCGATCGCTTCCCGCAGCGTCGGCCACTGGCCGTGGCGCGCCGACAGGTTGATGACACCCTTGCTGGTGACCGCGCCATAGCGCGCCTTGCCGCCGACGGTGAGGGTGGCGAGCCGTGCGTGTTTCATGCTGCGGCTCCGGCAATGGTGGTGGGCGAGGATGGCGCTCTACGGCGCCCCCCTCTGTCCTGCCGGACATCTCCCCCACAAGGGGGGAGATCGGATGTCATCTCTGCCTTCGCCAATTTCCAACGCTGCAACAGAGGCGCTGACCATGGGCCTAGCCAATCTCCCCCCTTGAGGGGGAGATGTCCGGCAGGACAGAGGGGGGCGCCACGGAACGCTGACATCTCCAAAATCCCACTCACGGCGCAATGATCGGCGAAGCCGCCAAATCCGGCTGGCGCGCCTCCGCCCCGGCAAACGCACTGCCCTCCTCGAACCAGCTTTTCGGCGCCGGTGCGCCCCACAGCGTCTGGCGCTGCGGGTCCTTGAGGTCCCACTTGATCGGCTCCAGGTCCGGATCGACCGTCTGGTAGTCCGAACAGTAGATCTCGATACGGTGGTTGTCCGGGTCGCGGACATAGAGGAAGAAGGCGTTGGAGATGCCGTGCCGACCAGGGCCGCGTTCGATGTTCGGCAAATAGCCCGTGGTCGCCATCAGGTCGAGCAGGTCGATGATGTTGAGCGGCGTCGGCACCCAGAAGGCGACATGATGCAGGCGCGGGCCGATGCCGTTGGTGAACGCGATGTCGTGGACGCCGCCCTTGCGATGCGTCCAAGCTGCCCAAAGCTTCCCGGTTGCGGCATCCTCGGTGTATTCGGTGACGCGAAAACCGAGCTCGTTGTAGAAGGCGACGGACTCGTCGACATTGGGCGAGAAGCAGTTGAAGTGGTCGATGCGTAGCGGCTTGACGCCCTTGTAGAGCGCATATTTCTGATGGATCGGCGGCAGCCTTTCCATCTGGGCATAGAACTCCAGCGGAATCCCGTGCGGGTCGCGCGTCCGAAAAGTGCGCGACTGGTAGGGCCGCTCGACCCATTCCACCGGCAGGCCCTTGCCCTTGAAGAAATACTCGGCCTTATCGAGGTCCTCGTCCGAAAAGACCTTGAAGCCGAGGTCGCGCGCTTCCGGCGTCGTCGCCTTGCGCAGCACGATGCAGTGATGGCCACGTTCCTCCATGGCGCGCAGGTAGATGGCGCCTGATGTCTCGTCGGTAACCTGCAGGCCGAGCGTGTCGACATAGAAGGCGCGGGATTTGGCGAGGTCGGTGACAGCCAACTCGACATGGCTGAGGCGCACGATGTTGAAGGCGGGGTAGAGATTGGGTTTGGGCAAGGGCATCCGATTTCCTCCGGTCAGCCGCCGAGTTTCTGGATCGCGTGCGCCGTCGTCGCGAAGGCGACGTTCTTCGTCTCCATGTAGAAGTCGAAGGAATGGTCGCCGCCGTCGCGGCCGATGCCGGAATTCTTGACGCCGCCGAAGGGGGTCGGCAAATGCCGCACGTTCTCGGAGTTAACCCAGATCATGCCGGCCTCCAGCGCATCGGTGAAACGGAAGGCGCGGGTGACGTCAGAGGTCCAGAGATAGCCGGTCAGGCCGTATTGCGTGTCGTTGGCCAGCGCCAGCGCTTCCGCCTCGTCGTTGAACGCAATGGCGCTCAGCACCGGCCCGAAAATCTCCTCCTGCGCGATGCGCATGCCGTTGGTCACGTTGGTGAACAGGGTCGGGCCGACATAACAGCCGCCTCCCGGTCCATCGACCTTGCCGCCGCCGACGGCCAGCGTCGCCCCCTCCGACCTGCCGATGTCGATATAGGACAGCACCTTCTTTTCATGCACCGGATGGATCAGCGGCCCGGCCACCGTTTTCGGATCGAGCGGGTGGCCGACGACGATGCGCTTCGCCCTCTCCGCGACTTTGGCGGTGAAGCTTTCATAGATCGAGGCTTCGACCAGAAGCCGCGACGACGAGGTGCAGCGCTCGCCATTCAGCGAATAGATCATGAATACGGCGGCGTCGGCGGCGCGCTCGAGATCGGCGTCGGCAAAGACGATCACAGGGTTCTTGCCGCCAAGCTCGAAATGCACGCGCTTCAGCGTGCCGGCGCCTTGCTTCATGATCATCGAACCGGTGCGGCTTTCGCCGACAAAACCGATCGCCCTGATGTCGGGATGCTCGGTCAGCGCCTTGCCGGCGTCTTCACCAAGGCCGTTGACCAGGTTCCATACGCCTTTCGGCAGGCCGGCCTCCTCGGCGATCTCGACCAGCAGGCGGGCGGTCAGCGGCGAGAATTCAGCCGGCTTATGAACCACGGTGCAGCCGGCCGCCAGCGCTGGCGCAATCTTCCACGTCGACAGCATGAACGGTGTGTTCCACGGCGTGATGATGCCGACCGGGCCGATCGGAACGCGCGTCGTCATATTGACCTGGCCTGTCGTACGCAGCGTCTCGCCGTCGCGCGCTTCGGGCGCGCGGTCGGCGAAGAAACGGAAATTCTCGGCACCGCGCAGCGCTGCCTTGGCCATGAACTTCAGCGCCTGGCCGGTATCCATGCATTCGACAAAAGCGATCTCCTCGGCGCGCGCTTCGATTGCGTCGGCGATTTTGTGCAGCAGCTTCTTGCGTGCCTCGCCAGGCATGGCTGCCCAGGCTGGGAACGCCGCCTTCGCCGCCTTGGCGGCGCGGTCGATGTCGGCGGCCCCGCCGCGCGCGACGCTTGCCAGCGGCTTGAGGTCGACCGGCGACAGCGTTTCGAACGTCGCGCCATCGAGGGCCGGCACCGCCTCGCCGCCGATCTGGTTCAAAACGCCATCGCGCTTGAAGCGGGCCAGATAGGCCTCGGCCTTTTTCAGATTGCCTTGCAGGTCGGACATGTCGGGTTCCGTCACTTGCCGCGCAGCCGCGGGTGGATTGCGTTTTTCTTCCAGCTGAGCACCGGGTCGATTTCCCGGATTTCGAGCGACAGGGCGAAATGCGGGGTCTCGAACAGGGTGGCAAGGTATTCGCTCACCGCCGCGAAGACAGCCTCGCCGGTCCGCTTCTTCTCGTCCGGGCTGCGGCCGGTGCCGATGCGAAACGACATGTCGAGAAAAGCGTTTTCCGGCAGGCTGTCGGCCATCGCGTAGGCCTCGGCGCGAAAGGCCCGCACCCGCACGGCGCCGGTCTCGAACAGCCCGGTGTCCAGCACTGTGCGCAACACCAGCGCGCACAATTCGTCCATATCGACCTTGGCATCGAGATTGGCCGAATACTCGATGGAGAAGTGAGGCACGGCGCTTCGTTTCCCTGGGTTATTGCTTTGTTGTAGTTAACGCGTTAATTACATGCCGCATCCGCGAAGTCAAGTCTTGCATCGGCCTTGGCGCAACGATACGGGATGGCAGGAACGGGCCCCGGCTGGCGGATTCGGCCGAGGGAAGGCCTGTTTCGATCGCAAGCGTGGGAGGCTCTTTTTTGCTGCCTGAAAATACCCGTCGTTCCCTGCCGATGGCGCTGCTTCATGCCCGCGAAGCGGTGATGGCGCGGTTTCGGCCGATGCTTGCGGCGCATGACGTGACCGAACAGCAATGGCGCGTGCTGCGTGTGCTCAGCGAAGCCGGCCCGGTCGAGGCGACGGAACTTGCCGATCGCGCCTCGGTTTTGCCGCCCAGCCTGACGCGCATCATCAAGGCGCTCGAGGGACGCAAATTCATCACCCGCAACAAGGCCGAAGGCGACGGCCGCCGCGTCGTGCTGACCATTGCGCCTGCCGGCTCCGCCCTGATCGACGCCCTGTCGCCCGAGCGTCGCGTCATCTATGACGACATCGAACAGCGTTTTGGGCATGAGAAGCTGGAGCAGCTCCTCGACCTCTTGGAGAGCTTGATCGACGGCGAGAGCTGAGCGGTCGGTCCTGGCCGTTTCGTCCAGGCTCACCCGCCAAAGCTGCCCAACCGTGTCGGCTGCGTATAATTCCGGTCGACATAGAGCAGGGCCGAGCCGCCGCTGCCGTGCCGGACATCGATGACGCGGCCGATCATGACATTGTGCGTGCCGACGACATGCACGGTCTCGATCTCGCAATCGAAGTTGACGATCGCATCCGACAGCGCCGGCGTGCCGGAGGTCAGCGTCTGCCAGCGCGCCGAGGCGTAGCGCGCCTCCATGTCCCTGGTCGCGCCGGCGAACTTTCCCGCCAGATGCATGTGGTCATGCGTCAGCACGTTGACGCAGAAGCGCCGGTTGGACAGGAACATGGCGGCCTGGGTCGAGCGCCCGTTCATGCACACGAGCAGCGTCGGCGGCTCGTCCGAGACGCTGCACATGGCGGTGGCGGTGAAGCCGCCGCGTCCTGCCGGCCCGTCTGTGGTGACGATGTTGACCGGCGCGCAGACCCTCGCCATGGCGTCGCGGAAATCGGCTTTCGAAATCTGCGTGGCCATGTGATTTCACTCGGCCGTTGAGACAAGCGGAGTGAA
>NZ_RZRR01000238.1:0-6649 GCF_003998555.1 Mesorhizobium sp. M7A.F.Ca.CA.002.09.1.1
TTCCGGAGCCGGGCGCGGCGGGAGCGGAACCCGCACATTCCATCTTGACCCCGCCTGGAATCCGCCACGCTGACGCCGACAGGCGTCCGTGCGCAAACAACTCCCCTGAACCGCATTTGCCTTGATAGCCGGCCGGCAAGCTGTGGCAGGACCAGGCACGAGCCCAAAAGGTCAAATTTTAATAATATCCGGTCGAGTGCCGAAAGACCGCGCTCATCATATCGTTTGCATGATATTTAATAAGTCTCCCCTAATATACAGCCCATGATGTGAGTGGCGATGGGTCACTCGCGTGGTGCGGAAAGCAAATAAGAGCAATATATCTCCGCGCTCCAGCGACTTGTATTTCATGGCAGGGATAGCGATGAACAAAATAATGGAAAGAGGGGCAAGGCTCGGCAAGAAACATGCCTGTGCATTTGCCGCGGTTGCATTGATCTCGATGATGTCCGGTTGCCAAAGCATGGATGCCACCAAGACGAGCTCGATCGGCACCAAGCCCGTGGTTCATTCGCTTGGCCAGAGGGTGCACTACGCCAAGGACAAGCGGCTGCATCTGATCAACCGCAAACCGCTCACCAAGATGACCAACGTGACGCGTACGAGGGAGGAGGCCTATGCGGCCTTCGTGCGGCCGCAGCGGGTCGGCAGGCCGGCGACGGTGAAGGTCTCCTACAGTCTGGGCAATGGCGGCCCGCTCCTGGGTCATTCGCCCTGGATATGTGGTCCGAGCGGTTTCGGCCAGCGCGCCAGCTGCCGTTCGCGTTACTAAGCCATCAGACCTGAAGCGCGGCCGATTTGACTGCTGCCGGGTCTTTGCCGGGGGGCGCGAGTGGAGGGCGGGAGGTTTGCGCAGACGTTGCGCTTTGCCTCTTGCCCTCCAACCGCCATGCGTTCGTTAGGCGCGGACCTCCGTGGCATTCCGATCAGGTCACGATGCTCGGCCCGGGGCGTGCCAGCCGTCATTGTCGCCGCCCGGCGGCCGTGGCCGCGCGACATAGGCCGATGCTCCGTTCGCCTCGTGATAGACGCGTGCCAGCATTTCCGCCAGCACGCCCGACGTCACCATCTGCACCCCGGCGATGAGCATGAAGAAGCCGGTGAACAGCATCGGGCGTGTTCCGATGTCTTCGGCGAAAAACAGCTTCAGGCAAAGCAGGTAGGCAAGGATCAGCGAACCCAGCGCGCCAAGCACGATGCCGATGCCGCCGAAGAAATGTCCCGGCCGTGTGCGATAGCGCATGAAGAAGTACATGAACACCAGATCGAGCACGACCCTGAAGGTGCGCGAAATGCCGTATTTGGACTGGCCGTGGATGCGGGCATGGTGCGTCACCACCTCCTGCGCGATGCGTCTGGGGGTCGTCACCGTGGCCAGCCATGCCGGGATGAAGCGGTGCATCTCGCCATAGAGCTTGACGCTGCGGATGACGTTGCCGCGATAGACCTTGAGGCTGCAGCCATAATCCTTGAGGCGCACGCCGGTGACGCGCGCGATCAGCGCGTTGGCGATGCGCGAGGGCAGCCTGCGCATGAAAAAACCTTCCTGGCGGTCCTTACGCCAGCCGACCACCAGGTCGAGATCCTCGCTCAGCAGGCGATAGACCATGCGGGGGATGTCGTAGGGATCATTTTGCAGGTCGCCGTCGATCGTGGCGATGACGTCGCCGCGCGCCGCGTCGATGCCGGCCTGCATCGCGGCGGTCTGCTTGTAGTTGCGCACCAGTTCGACCGCATGCACATGCGAGCCGTAATGCGCTGCAAGGCGCCTGATCTCGCTCACCGTCGCGTCGGTGCTGCCGTCATCGACCAGCACGACCTCCCAGGGCTGGTCGTAGCGTTCCATCGCCTGGTGGATCCGTGCCAGCAGCGGCTCGACGTTTTCGGCCTCGTTGTACATGGGGACGACGATGGACAGCGTATGGTTCGGCATTACCGCGCCGTCAGGCAGTCCCGAAGCAGGGATGGGCAATACGTTCATTGGGATGGCTTCCTTGCAGGTCCGACAGCCGGATTTCCCGGCAGCGTCGATTTCGAGGGAAACAGCCAGGCGATCGCACCCGTGGCGATTGCCGAGCAGAAGATGAACAGGTGCAGCGCCAGCGCCGCCTGCAAGCCATTCTTCATCGTGATTCCGGAGGTGAGCAGCGCCGCCGCTGCTCCCGCTTCATAGGTGCCGAAGCCGGCGACGCCTTGCACCGGCAGTATGGCGGCTCCTTCGGCCCCAACGACGCCTGGAAAGGCGGTCGAAAAGGATGTCCCCAGCAGCATTGCCAACAACCATCCCTGCACAGTGAGCTTCAGCGACCAGTTCGCGATCGTCCACCACCAGCCATAGCGCGAGCGTCCGGTTGCTTCGGTGAACACATCTCGGAGCTTGCCGAGCTTCGCCACGATCTTGCCGCGGCCGGCCCAGTCATGCGGTGCACGCGCCCAGCGCGGCAGGTACCAGGCGGCGACGATCAAGACGGCCCCGCCCGCAATCCTAATCGCCGGATGCAGGCCCGGCCACACCGCCAGGGCGAGCACGCCGACGACGAAAGCGTCCTGCAGTCTGAACCACAGCAGTGAGGCGCTGGCGCGCATGATCGGTATGCCGAAGACCTGGCGCAGGAGCAGGGGAAAGGCCGTCTCGCCGCCGCGAAAGGGCACGACGTTGATCATCGCATTGTGGATCAGAATGACGCGCAGGCAGGCGCCGAAGCGGCCATGCACCTCGTCGCGGAACTCGTCGCAGACGCGCAGCGCACGCAAGACATAGGTGGCGAAGAACGCGATCGTCGCCACGGCGAAGGTGCCGGGCGTGATGCGGGCAAAGGCGTCGCCGACCATGCGCCAGCGCGAGTCGCTGGCGAGCCAGGCCAGCAGGGCCAGCGTCACAATGATCGAAATCGCTCGTTTCAACAATTCCTCCGGTCGCAACCGTCGAATTCCGCCAGCCGTAGAGATATTTGACCTTGCTGGCCGGCTTGTCTCGCTTAGCTTGCTGCGTTGGGCAGGCGAGGGCGGGTCGGCAAGGTCGCTGACCGTCGCCGGATTTCCAACGTTTGCCTGATCCCCAGCCCATAAGCCCAACGGCCTGACCAGATCAAGGCCGGCTGATTTCATAAATCAGGAGGTTGTCCGAATCCAGCCGCTTGGTCCCGATCTTGTTGAGATAGTCGATCACCCCGTCATGATGCTCGATGAACGGCCGTTTCTGACTGTCTTCGGCATCCTTTGCCACGCCGAACCAATCCGCGCCTTGCGTGCGAAGTTCCTCAAGCTGTGCTATCGCGATGGCATCGTCCTCGACGAACCTGGACCACTCCACGTCGCCGCCACCAGGCGGAAACACCCACCCGCGCGCCCTGCTGTAATAGACTGCGACGGGATCTCCCACCTCCGGAGCGATGGCCACGACAAGATCGCCAGGTTGGGCCCTGCGCGCCAGCTCGTCGCCAAGCAACTTTCCATTCATGGCGAAGGGCGCCTTCATCGTCCGGACGAGGGGAAAAGTCGACCAGACAAGCATAGCGGCCACGATGCAAATCGACCGCAGAATTATCCCAGGAGACGGAACGGTTTTGGCTCCAAGCGTCGCCAGGACGACCGCGCCACGGCCGCAAAACATCGCAAATGGCACATGGAATATATGATAGTTCCATGGATTGGTCGTGATCTCACGTGCCGCAGCGAGATAAACAACAGAGGCCGCTGCAAGCCATATGAAAGGTATGGCCGAAAGAGCGCGTTCTTTCGATTCCGCGACTGGCTGGGGCGGTATCCAGAATCCGACCGCCATCAAAATCATGAACGGATAGCCATAAAACCACCAGACCGACGTGTTCCAAACAGATTTGAAATAGAAATCGTTGCTGAAAAACGTCCAGAATCCAGAATCCCAGATGTATCCGCTGCCCGCGACATGAAAGGGCGGATAGGTTCGCCCGAGATAAATGGCCCAGCTGTAGTAGGCGCCGATGACGAACAGGCTGACCAGTCCGCTTATGAATACTTTGGCCGCATGCTTTCGCCGATTTTGCAAAAGCCAGCAAACCATCAGATAGAATATGACGCCTCCAGCAGCCAAACCCGGTGGTTTTGCAAGCACACCGAGGGAAAAGCTGGCTGTGGCGAAAGGGAGCAGCCACGCGCTGCCTCCCGTCCAGTATTTCGTGAAAAGCCAGACGCCCAAGGTTACCAGAGCCAGCATCGAGGGGTCGGGAAGAAACGAGCTGTCGATCATGATCGCCGCCGGCATCAGCGCATAGGCAAGTGCCGCGGCGTGGGCGTGCGTCTCGCCCCAGCATAGCGCCGTTAATCTGTGCAGTGAAAACACCGTCACCAAGCCGAAAAGGGCCGCAATCATGCGGCCGAACCAGTCGTGCCAGCCAAAGAGTTGGTAGAGTATGGCGGTCAGATAGCTGACGATCTGGAACTCGCGGCCCTGATAGCTTGGCCCGGGCCCGGTCCAGCTGACCTCGGGGAAGAAGATGTTCCAGCTGCGCTGCTGGAAATTGTCGGCCATCATCGCGGTACTTGTTTCGCGCCAGCTGAAGGCATCGACCAGCGGCAAGGTTATGTTGTGGAACCTGAACAGGATCGCAATGAACAGTATCCCCAGCAAGATCGCCATGTTGGGGCTCACGGTGTTGCGAGCAGTCGTTTCCCGGACGGTCGACTGCTGCCGGTATTGCTGACCTTCGGCCTGGTTCAATTCCGGGTCGCCCGCCATTTGAAACCGCGTCCTCCCTGACGTCTGCGGATGTTGCTTTTGAGTGCGATTGTCAGAGTTGGCAGAGCATATGACACATTTCTTAATTTTGACGACAGCGGGATGCGCACATCTGGAACGGTTGTTGTCCGTCCGCTCGCAAAGGTTGACATCACCGTTCTCGCGACTGTTAAATAGTTCATACGGCTGTCAGAGCGATGATAGTGCTACCTTGGGCAAAACGGGCATGCGAACGCCAATTGTACTGACAGCTCTGACCGGATTGCCACCGCATGGTGTCGACGGTCGACGCAAACATTGTCGGTTCGCAACTTGTATGCAACTCATGTTTCTCCTGGCCCTCTGCGGCCAGACGGCGCTTTCGGGAACGGCGCATGCGGCTGCCGCCAAAGACGGCAGACCAGCGGGAACGGTCATCGCACCGGCTCCAACTGCCTACGAGCTGCAGCTTCTTTATGCCGACCGCACATGGATATGGAAAAACGGCGCGGCCTTTTTCGCGCAGGACAATCGACGTCTCCAGGCCTGGACGTCCGGGCAGGACACCACGTCTGTCGCGGAGGGTAGATGGCTGGTGACCAAGGATGGCAAGATGTGCATGGAGCTCGCCTGGCGATCGAAAGGTTACACCGGCGAGCAGCACCGCACCTGCTACAGCCACCGCATTCAGGGCCTGAATATCGAGCAACGCAAGGATCCGGACGGGGAATGGTACGGTTTCAAGCGATCTCCCGAGGATCCTTCCGACGAATACAAGAAATTCGAAGCAGGCGACACCAAGGGCGCGCAGTTCGAAGTGACCCGCAAGCTGGTCGATGCCAAAAAGTAGGCCGCGCTTCCGGCCGCGCTGAGATGGCCGGGCTGTTCTTCCCGTGCGCCTGTCGTGGAACCCGCGAATCGCTTATGGTTGAGTGGCTCGGCAGGCGCTCGGCGCGCCGAGCGCATTTAGTCGCATTCAACTGCATCGCCTGGACGACAAGACGATGGCCTGCCATACGGTTTTGATGAAATTTAATAATTAGTGATATCTAATATAACGTGTGATGTGCGAGTGGTCACTCATGCGGCGTGGAAGCGGCCCAAGTATAGTATGTCGCAATGCGCCCCTGGCTTATACTTGATAGCAAGGGACAGAGGATGAGAAATTCCGCGAGCGTATTTCGCTCAAGCAAGAATGTCGTATCTATTGCCGCGGCTGTGGCGCTGAGCTCTATGGTTGCAGGTTGTCAAGGTATGGACGCAACTGAAACCGGTTCGGTCCTTATCAGGCCCATCGTCCACCCGGTCCGCAGTCAGCCCTCGGTCCAGCCCGTGCAGGCCAGATTTCTCGTGCGCTCGCTCCGGGCCGACCTTCCGATCCAGATGACAAGCACAATAGGGACCGAAAGTGCCTACGCCTTTGCACCGCCGCAACGGATCAAAGCCAGCACGCCGGCGCCGGTGAACATCTCGTTCAATCCGGGCGATGGCAGCACGTTCTCGGGCGGCTCGCCTTATATCTGCAGCCCTAGCGGATTTGGCCAGCGCGCGAACTGTCACCCCCGCTATCTCTGACCCGTCGGGCGACGACCGGCGCTGCCGCCCTCACTGGCGGCAGTTTCATGGGCCTGGTCTTCAGTCCGAAAAAGGGAGCGGCCGTCCTGACAATCGTATCGATGTCTGAAAGCTCCGGCACAAAGCCAAGATGTTCGCGTGCGCTTCCCGGGTCGGCGTAGAGCTCCGCCGGATCTCCGGCGCGTCGGCTCCTGAACACTGCCGGAACCGGCCTCGACGTGATTCGGCCGACCGCCTTGACAATCTCCTTGATGGAGACGCCCCGCCCTGTGCCGAGATTGACCGCAAGGCTTCGCCCGCCACCCTCGATATGCATGAGCGCTTTCAGGTGGGCGCGGGCCAGATCGGTGACGTGGATATAATCCCTTACGCAAGTGC
>NZ_RZRR01000239.1:0-6646 GCF_003998555.1 Mesorhizobium sp. M7A.F.Ca.CA.002.09.1.1
CTCCCCGAGGGGAGAAGAGGTCGCTGACGGCTGAGCCGGTCTCTTCTCCCCAGCGGGGAGAAGGTGGCCCGAAGGGCCGGATGAGGGGGCCTGCGCAAGTTGGGAGAAGGCATGCCGGCTTTGCGACAGCGCGCCTTTCTCGACTCTCTCAGGCCGGGGTCATCAGGGCCGGCAGCAGCGCGCCCGACACATGCTGAACCACATTGACGCCCTTGGCATGGACGATGGGCTGCGCATACTGCATCAGCGGCAGCACATAGGCCTGCTCGGCGATGTATTTGTCGACAGCCTTCCAGCCGGCGATGCGCTTGGCCTCGTCCTTCTCGCCCCACAGCGGGTTGATCATGTCGATCAAATCCTGGCTGTCCCACACCGAATGCGGGCTCGGGCCGTACATGGCAAAGCCGGTCGAGGTGGTCGGATCGCCGATGGCGTTGCCCCAGTTGTAGAAGGCGGCCGGCGCCAGCTTATCGGCGGCGCGCAGTTCGTAGTGCTTTGCGATCTCGTAGACCTCGATCGTCGCCTCGATGCCGACCTTGCGCCACATGCCGACGATCGCCTGGATCATCTCATAGTCCTTGGGCTTGAAGCCCTTGGTCGTCTGGATGGTGAACTTGACCGGCTTTTCCGGCGAATAGCCGGAGGCAGCCAGCAATTCCTTGGCCTTTTCCGGATTGTGCTCGACCTTGATCGACGCGTCGTAGGATGCGTATTCCGGCGTTTCCAGCGTATCGATCGGCTGTCCGTAGCCGCGCAGCAGGCGATCGACCAGCAGCTTCTTGTCGACGGCCATCACGGCGGCCTGACGGACGTTCTTGTCCAGCATCGCCTCGATGTCGTTGAAGAAGATCATGCCGATGTCGGAAACGTTCTTGCACGAGCCGGCCAGCCCGTCCTTGGCGATCAGCCGGTCATACTCCTCGTAGGGGATTTCGAGCGTCACTTGCGAGGAGCCGGATTCGATCTCGGCGACGCGGCTTGCCGCGTCGGCGACGAACTTGATCGTCACATTCTCGAAGGCCGGCTTGCCGCCCCAGTAGTTCGGGTTTGCCTTGAGCCGCAGGAAAGCGTTGCGCTCGAACTTTTCCACCATGTAGGGGCCGGTGCCGATCGGCGCCTTCTCGAAACCTTCGGCGCCGACCTTCTCGTAATAGGCCTTCGGCATGATGTAGCCGGTCAGGAACGACATCCATTTGAAATAGACCGGGTCGAACTGCACGACGTCGCCGGTGATCTTGTTGCCGTCGATCTTGAAGTTGTTGACGTTCTTCCAGACGAACTGGATCGGGTTGCCGGTCTTTTCGTCGCCTGCCCGCTGTAGCGACCAGACGACGTCCTCGGCCGTGAACGGCGAGCCGTCATGCCAGGTCACGCCTTCGCGCACCGTCATCATGATCTTCGTGCGGTCGTCGTTCCAGCCCCATTCGGTGAGCAGGCCCGGCGCGAAGGACAAATCGGGCTTCTGCGGGATGAACTGGTCGAATACCGACTGGTAAAGCCCCTGGATCGTCGGGTTGACGGCCGAGGGTCCGGTGGTCGGATCCCAGGATGGCAGGTTGACATTGTAGGCGATGGTCAGTTCGCCGGCAGCCGCCCTAGCGATCTGCGGCAGGCCGACGGCGGCCACCCCGAGTGCCGCGGCGCTGTATCCGAGCAATTCCCGTCTGTTGATTGTCATGGTCGTTCCCCTTGTTGGTTTTGTTTCTGCGCGGCGTCTTCAGGTCATTGGTTCAGGCTTCTTGGGCAGCAGCGCCTTGCCCCTCGTAGCCTCAAGGAAATCTCCGGCTCCTACCTCCCGCCAAGCTGTTGTGCGAGCATGAAGCCCGACGCCGCACCGGTGCCGGCGCCCGGCCATGTCGCGGCTCCAGTGAGGTGCAGATGCGCCACCGGCGTGTTCCAGCCGGCATAGTTGCGCGCCGGGCGGAATAAAAAGTTCTGCGCCAGATGATGGCTGCCGCAGACCTGGTCGCCACCGACGAGATTCGGGTTCTCACGCTCGAGGTCGATGGGCGAGAAGACGGCGCGGCCGAGAATCTTGTTGCGCAGGCCGGGCGCATAGGTCTCGATGATGTCGAGGACACGGTCTGCGTAGACCTCCTTCACCTTGTCCCAATGGTCCGGTGCGATCTTGCCGGCGGCATCGCCCAGGATTTCGGCCGGCAGCATGCGCACTTGCACCCACAGCACATGCTTTCCCTGAGGCGCCCGCGACGGGTCGATCGCCGTCGGCTGGCCGACCACCAGCACAGGCTCGTCCGGCAGCATGCCCGCCATGGCCTGCTGATAGGTGCGCGACATGGCGTCGAGCGACGGCGACAGATGCACATAGGCGAACTGCCGAAGCTCCGCTCCGGCACGCCAATCCGGCAAATCGTCCAGCGCCAGGTGGATCATCATCGTGCCTGGCGCATGGCGGAATTTCTGCATCGCCGTGTCGAAGCCGGCGTCGCCCGAACCATTGGGCAGCAGCTTGCCCGTCAGCGCCTTGGGCGCGACGCCGGCAATGACTGCCCTGGTGGCGGTATGCGTCTCGCCCGAAGCGAGCCGTACGCCGGTCGCCTTGCCGGCCGAAACGGTGATCTCGGCGACTTCGGCGCCGGTGACGATCTTGCCGCCGGCGGAGGTCGCCATGCCAGAGAGGGCACGGATGATGGTGTCGGCGCCGCCCTTGCCCAGCACCATGCCGAAACTCTGGTTGGCCATCGATTCCAGATAGGGGAAAACCGCACCGCCGGCGATATCCGGGGCGAAGTCGAGATGCATGCCCCAAGTGGCGAGCGTTGCCCTGATATGCGGCGACTCGAAAGTTTCCTCCAGCCAGGCGCGGGGTGAGGACAGCAGCAGCCGGCCCGTATCGAGCGCTCCGGACATGCCCTTCTTGCGCCACAGGTTCCACGCCGTGCCGGCAAGCGCGCGGGCACTCATCGGCGAACCCAGCAGCCGGAACAGGTGTTCGGCCTCCGCCGGGAAGGCGGCGACCAGCCTGCGCCATGTGGCGGCGTCGGCGGCTGAGAAGGCGGCGATGCGCGCGGCGGTCTTTTCCAGATCGTTGCTGACGCCGAACCAGCGCCCGTCAGGGAATGCGCTGGCGACACAGTCGGCGACCGGGGCGAACTCCAGCCCCTGCGCTTTCAATTCATTTGCATATTTCCGGTGGAAGGCCGAGCCGGCGAAGAGGCTGAGATTCATCGCGCCGAAATCGTGGCGGAAGCCGGGAAGGGTGAATTCGCGCGTCTGGACGGCGCCGCCGATTGCCGCGCCGCGCTCGAAAACCCCTGTTTTCCAGCCTTTGAGCGCCAAATGCGCAGCGCATGCCAGACTGTTGTGGCCCGCCCCGACAAAGATGGCGTCGAACTCGCTCACGCCCCGTCCCCATTTCCTTTATGCTTAAAGATAATTGCAGATGCATATGTTTTCGTCTAGTAGGATATTAAGGGCCGAGACGAGCCTTGATCATCACACGAAAGAGGGAACTTCAAACCATGGACACGCAAAAACTCCTCGGCGAAGTCGCCGGCCAGCTTCTTTCAGGCGCCATCAAGGTGGTCGACCTGTCGGCGCCGCTCGGGCCGGACACGCCGTTGATCAAGCTGCCGCCGGAACTCGCCGTCGACACGCCGAAGGTCGAGATCCACAACATCTCCCGTTACGACAAGAACGGTCCGTGGTGGGCCTGGAACTGGCTGAAGCTCGGCGAACATTCGGGCACGCATTTCGACGCGCCGCAGCACTGGATCAGCGGCAAGGATTATCCGGACGGCGCCACCGACACCATTCCGGCGCAGAATTTCGTCGGCCCGGTCAATGTCATCGACTGTTCGAAGGAAGCCGCCGCCGACCCCGATTTCCTGCTCACCGTCGACCACATCAAGGCCTGGGAAGCCAAGCACGGTGCGATCAATGCCGGCGAATGGGTGGTGATGCGCACCGACTGGTACAAGCGCAACGGCTCGGAAGCCGAGTTCCTCAACGCCAACGAGACCGGTCCGCACACGCCCGGCCCGACGGCCGAAGCCATCCAGTTCCTGATCAGTAAGGACATCAAGGGCTGGGGCTCGGAGACGATCGGCACCGATGCCGGCAAGGCCGGTGGCATGGAGCCGCCATTCCCGGCGCACACGCTGATGCACAAGGCCAACCGCTACGGTCTCGCCAGCCTTTGCAACCTCGACCAGCTGCCGCCGAAGGGCGCCATCCTGATCGCGGCGCCGCTCAAGATCGAGCACGGCACCGGCAGCCCGATTCGCGCGCTGGCGCTGGTGTCGAAGCAATAAAGCGAGGTGGGTCTTCGGGAGAAGATCATGCGAGAAGGCGAAACCGGGTTGATGGCAGGTAGAGGGTGGCAGGCTTGTAGCGCTAGCGCCCTACGGCGCCCCCCTCTGTCCTGCCGGACATCTCCCCCTCAAGGGGGGAGATTGGCCTTCACAATGGTTTTCGCCAATCTGCGACGTTGCAGGATTGAGTGGGGCGCCGAAGCTGCCAATCTCCCCCCAAGAGGGGGAGATGGCCGGCAGGCCAGAGGGGGGCGCCGTAGAGCGCAATTCCACGCGATTGAACTCCACTGCCCGCAAGCAAAGAGCAACCGCCAATGACCGCCCCCGATCACATCATCGTCGGCAGCGGCATCAACGCGCTGGTCTGCGCGGCGATGCTCGGCGGCAAAGGGGCGCGTGTGCTCGTCCTGGAGCGCAACGACCGCATTGGCGGTTGCTTGCGCACCGAGGAGATCACCGCACCCGGCTTCATCCATGATGTGATGGCGACGACCTTCGTGCTGTTCATCACCTCGCCGGCCTTTGCGGCACTGGGCGCCGATCTCGCGCGCCACGGGCTGGAGTTCTGCCACACGGGCACGCCGACGGGCGTGCTGCGGCCGGATGGCAGCCATGCCGTGCTCAGCACCGACCGTGCCGCCAACATCGCCGCCCTCAACGCAATCGCGGCAGGCGACGGTGACCGGCACGCGGATGATGTCGGCGGCATCGAACGCAATGCCGGCCTGCTGTTCGGCTTGCTCGGCGGCAGCCTGTGGTCCTACCCGACAGCGAAGCTGCTTGCCGGTGATGGCTGGCGGCGTGGCCCGCGCGGCCTTGCCGCCTTCCTCGGCGAAGCTCTGGTGCCGGCGCGCGGCTGGCTCGAAAACACCTACCGGTCCGAAACCATCCGCGCGCTGTGGGCACCCTGGGTACTGCATGCCGGGCTTGGACCCGAGGACGCCTTCTCCGGCCAGATCGCCAAGGTGATCGCCTTCGCACTTGAGGCGGCCGGAGCACCGATCGTCAAGGGTGGGGCAAAAAACCTGCTGGCGGCCTTCGAGGCTTTGATTCGGGAACGCGGCGGCGATATCCGCACCGGCGCCGATGTCGCTTCGATCGTTCAAAACAATGGCCGGGCAACCGCCGTGCGGCTGGCCTCGGGCGAGACAATCAATGCCGACAAGAGCGTCATCTGCTCGGTTACGCCAACGCAGCTCTATGGCAGGCTGCTTGGCACGGATGCACCCAAAGCCGATGTCGAGGCGACGCAAAAGTACCGCTACGGCAAAGGCAATTTCCAGATCCACTACGCCTTGGACAAACCGCCCGCATGGCCGGGCGAAGGCTTGGATAAGGTGGCGTTGCTGCACCTCACGCCCGGCCTGGATGGCGTCTCGAAAGCTTGCAACGAGGCGGCGCGCGGCATGCTGCCGGAGGTGCCGACCATCTGCGTCGGCCAGCCGCACGCGCTCGACCCGTCGCGCTGCCCGGAGGGCAAGGCGATCCTGTGGCTGCAACTGCCAGAGGCGCCTCGCCACATCAAGGGCGACGCGGCCGGCAAGCTGCAGGCGCCGGCAGACGGGCAATGGACCGATGTGCTGCGCGAAGCCTATGCCGACCGCATTGAGGCGATCCTCGCCAGCCATATCGAAGGCTTCAAGGACAGCGTCATCGCGCGCCGCGCCTATTCGCCGGCCGATCTGGAGGCGATGAACATCAACCTGGTCGGCGGTGACCCCTATGGCGGTTCCTCGACCATCGACCAGTCTTTCCTGTGGCGGCCGTTCAAGACCAGCCGCAACCATCAGACCGGCATCAAGGGTCTCTACCATATCGGCGCCTCGACCCACCCGGGTGCGGGTCTCGGCGGCGGTTCCGGCTTTCTCCTGGCGGGGAGGCTGTGATGGAAGAGAAGGTCGCGGAAAAGCGCCAGCGCATTTCGACCCTGGGGCAGATCGGGCTGCAGCAATTCGCGCCCTATCTGATGAACCGCATCATGGGCCGCTACAACGCCACCTTGCGCGACGATTTCCGCAAGCAGGGCCTGACCATCCCGCAGGTCCGCACGCTCGCCGTGCTGTCGGTCACCGACGGTATCACCGTCAACGACCTCTCGGTCTATACGGTCATCGAGCAATCGACCTTGAGCCGGACCCTCGATACGCTGGAGGGCCAGGGTCTGGTGCGACGCGAGCAGGGTGTCACCGACAGCCGAATCCGCCATGTGTTCCTGACCGACGAGGGCCGCGCCGAGTTCACCCGCGCCTGGCCGGCCATGCACGACGCGTTCGAAGCGATGTTCGACGACATCGACGATGCCGAATATTCCGCGCTCATCGCCACGCTTTTGAAGATGCTGAAGAACATTCGCAAGCACGACATCTAGACCT
>NZ_RZRR01000023.1:0-16802 GCF_003998555.1 Mesorhizobium sp. M7A.F.Ca.CA.002.09.1.1
ACCTTGCTCGTCCGCTTGGGGCCAAGCGGTCGACCACGTTTTCCCGTCATGATCGAACCGGGCAATTCCGTCGGTGTGGAATTTCGCTTCCGGAAGCTCGGCGCGCGCCAGCAACCATAGGCGGCGCTCGAAATCGGACATGGTGCGTTCGATTTCCGTTCCCCGCTGCCGGAGCATGTCCACGATCGACGCGTCGAACAGGTCGAACAGTTGCTGGCGGGTCTCGGCCATATCGGCTTTGATCTGCTCTTCAAGCTCGGATTCGAGCTTCTTGAACGCCTCGTCTACCTGCGCTTCTGTCCGGCAACTTTGGACTACGGCCAAGACCTTCCTTTCGAAATCGATGCCAGATTCGATAGAGCCGAGAACCTGATCGCTCGCCCCGAACAGGCCGTCGAACAGGTTGAACTTGAATTTTAGAAGATCGTGAATCCGTTTTTCCGCCTGGTTTTTCAGGTTCAGCATGTTCACGACTGTTACGTCGATCTTCTGGCCGTAACGATGACAACGGCCAATGCGCTGCTCTATGCGCTGGGGATTCCAAGGCAGGTCGAAGTTGATGATCAGGGAACAGAATTGCAGGTTGATGCCTTCCGCGCCGGATTCCGTCGCGATGAGAATCGACTTGTCGTCCGACTTGAAGGCGCTCACGATGGCCGACTTCATGTCCGCGCTTTTCGAACCGGAGACAGCGTCCGTGCCTTCCTTCTCCTTCTTCCAGGCCGCGTAAACCTTCTGGCTCTCCTTGTCGCTGTTGCTACCATTCATCAGCACGATCTGCCCGTCATACCCGCTCTGCGACAGGATTTCAGCAAGGTAGCGCTGTGTACGGACGGACTCGGTGAAGATGACAGCTTTTCGCTTGCCGCCACGCGCGACCACTTCGTCGAGCACGCCCGGAAGCTGGCTAAGAAGCTTGTCGCCTTTCGAGTTAGAGCCGATGGAACGAGCAAGGGCAAGGTAGCCGTCAAGCTCTGCTATCTCGGCGGCCAGTTTCTTCGGATCGATGGCATCGGACGATGCGTCGCCCTCGTCGTCTTTTTCGCCCTGACCATTCTCCGCAGCCAACATAGCGTCGTCCGCGATTTCCTCGCCGACCTCCGCCGTGTCGTCGATGTCTTCAACGACGCTCTCATCGGCCACTTGGTTCTTCCGAAGCCTGCCAATGACATTTTCCAGAAACATGGTGATGGCAGCGACGGACGAACCGAGCGTCTTGCGCGCTCGGCCCATTTCTGCGCGATGACCAAACAGGCTTCGATCGTTTTGCCAAGCCCGACCTCATCGGCAAGGATCACCCCTTTTGACAGCGGAGAATGCAGCGCGAAGCGTGCGGCTTCGACCTGATGCGGCTTCATGTCGACGCGAGCGGTGGAAAGAGACTTGGCGAAGGCTTCGTCGGATCGGCCCTCCAGCATGATACGGTTGGCGAAATATTTGCTGTGATAGTGTGTATAGTTGGTCATTGGGTGCCCACCCGAGAATCGCGGGCCATATGAACAGGATGGATTGATTCAGACAAGCGCCGGGTTGATCACTGGAGTCGGTTCACTCCGAATGCCACAGAATGATTGCAGCGGCGCTAGCAAGGGCAAAAAAGTCGCCTAAGTCCTCGGCAGCGATCAGCCATTCTTTGCAGACATCGAAAGCGGCGAGCGCCGCGTCAATCTCGTTGAACTCATGGATACCGCCAAGATCTTTGCGCTGGTGCGCGATCTCCAAGACAGCCGGATTGACGCTGACAGCGAGCGAGCAACGTGCATGAGATGAATTTCTTAGACCCTTGTGAATCTTAGTAGGCACAAACTATTTGCATACCAACCCCACGCTTCGCGATAGGGTCGTGGCCGGCCGTGTTAGCTGCGCTGGACACCGGCAATATTGTTCGGAGGGAAAGGCGCTCTTCGGAAAACGTCGACGATATGAGCCCCCTGCTGGGCACGTAGCATCGCGGCCAAGTCAAATGGCTGCGTGGCGAGGGCACAAAACCACTCCTCTCCAGTTACGGCGTATCTATCTACGATCCGGTTCCAAGGATCAGGTTGCCGGAACCGGCGATGCAAGGCCGTGTGAATTGGCCGGCTAATCGGATATGGCGACCATGGAGAATAGTAGTTCTCGCAGTGGGTTTGAAGGCTCTCTGTGGAGCCCGAGATCGAGCAACGCTGGGGCTTTTGCAGCAAGCCCTTGTCGGTGAAGTGGTGTATCAATTGCCAGCCGCGAACTCGCTCCTCATGAGTGAAGCCATTGTAGGCAGGCATCTGGGGCCACCTCCAATCCGGAAGGCCAACGGGCTCAAACAGGCCCATAGAGTTTGCAACTGGATTCAAAATCTAACCCTGAGAGAGACCGAACTTTGCTAACCATATTGCTATACAAATTGCGATACAGAAACCCGTTAAATTACTGATTTTATCTAATATTCTATTTGACATGGCTCCGGCCCGGGGAGCCACTTAATCCAGAAAAGTCTTGAAACCCAAGGACTACAAGGGTTTCCGCTTCCCCAGAGATACACCGCGCGATACACTGCGGGGTACACTGAGCTATGAAGATTGACGTGAAGCACATACAGAAACGAGGCGTCGCCGGCTGGCGTTATCGGCGGAAAATTCCGAAGAAGCTCCAGGCCGCTGCGGGCAAGTTGGAAATCCTGGTCCCGCTCGGGGCGACCGAACATCAAGCACTGAAGGCCTACCCCAAGGTGCATGCCCAGGCAGAGCAGCAGTTGCGCCTTTGGTCGCGGCCGCACGATGCGCAAACCCTAGGCAGCTTGGTTGGCACCCCCACCTTGACCGACTTTGAGCACCATAGGCTGAACCGCACACGCCTTCGCGCGCTCAGTCTCGACCCCGAATGGACCGGTCCAGAGGACGAGGATGACCCCGAGGCGCTAGCTCGGGAGCTGATCGCGGAGCAGATTGCTGAGAAATATCCAGTGGACGACCGAGGCAATCCCGTTGGCATAGAGTCGGCGGACCGCGCCCTGATCCACGCCCTTGTCCTTGGTCAAAATCAACAGCGCCATGCCCCGACCTTGGAAGATGCCAGGAGGCTGTACCTCAAAGAGAAGGTTGGCACCGACGAAACAAAGAAGATGGAGCTTGAGCGAGTGTTCAAGCTCGTCAGCGCGGCGCTTGGCAAGGACAGGACACTAAGCAACCTCAAGCGGGAAGACGCCAAAGAGGTCAGGGACCACATGCTCGATGGCCGCAAAGCGTCGTCCGTGGACCGCTACTTGAATGTGGTCCGTGCGATGATCAACCACGCCATCAGAGAATTTGACCTCACCGGGGTCACCAATCCCTTCATGAACTTGGAGGCCGCGCCCAAGGACAAGGCAGAGCCTGATAAAGACAAACGCCGGCCCTTCACCCTTGATGAGGCTGCCGCCATCTCGGGCCGCCTTGTGTCACACGCCAAGACCGACCTCCAGCACATCTGGCGCATTCTTAAAGGGACTGGATGTCGCCTCGCCGAGGTCTCGGGTCTGCGGGTCGCAGACGTGCATCTCGAACATGCCATCCCGCACATCACGGTCGAGTGGCATGACGACCGCCGCATTAAGAATGCAGTGTCGCGCCGTAACGTGCCCTTGATCGGGGACGCATTGGACGCTGCAACAGAAGCCAAAGCTGCGGCGGGCAACGCGGCGATGCTGTTCCCAACCTACGGCAGGCCCAAGGGTGCGTCCTCAGCGTCTGCTGCTTTGGGAAAGCACGTTCGGGCTTGTGTAACGGACCCGAAGGCTACCACCCACTCGCTTCGCCACCTCATGAAGGATCGCCTACGCTTGGCCGGCGTCACGAAGTCGGACCAAGACATTGTTCTGGGCCATTCCTCAGGCAGCGTTGGGGAGGACTACGGTGGCGACGAGGCAAGACTTGAGATGGCCAGACGGGCGCTTGAGAAGGCTAACTCGCTCTGATCCAGTCCGGTTCTGCCTGGGGCCGCTCACTCGTTGCGCCACCGAATGGAGGACTTGCTGGTGATCGCTTGGGTCCCCGAGAAGCTCAAGCGGTCGATCATGGGCCACTCAGGGGGCGGCGCTGGGGACAACTACGGTGGCGAAGAGGGGCGGCTTAGGGTTGCAACTGAGGCGACGGAGAAGGCCTTCGCTGCGGTTGGCTAAGATAGTCGTCGCTTCCCCTCGCGGACGTTGTACTGCGCTAGCGCATAACTTTGCTGGTCTCAGCGATGATCTTGGGGATCTGCCCAATCGCAATCGTGTAGCTGAACCGCGCCACACCTTTTGCCTGCTTGTGCCTTGGCAGGCTGCGGACGACCCAGTCGTAAGTGCCCGACACCATGCATCGCTCATTGGCACAGGTGACTATGACGCTCTCGTCGTGGAGATTGTATCCCCGTTCCGGCCATCGTTGGAAATAGCTTCTCTTGTCGGCGATGATCGAGCTTAGGTCCGTTGGCTTTCCGTAATAATCGACGATGCCAGCATACGAATTTTGAACCTGAGCGATCGCCAAATCTGCGTTGTCGCCATGGTGCTCGATGAGCCCCTTGATAAATGCTACCGCCGCGCTCTCTAGCTGCCGCTCGTCTGCGCTGGCTTCAGCCGGGGCCGGAGTGGGCATTGGCGACACACGCGACGTGTCAACGGACGGCGGCGTGGTGGAAATGTTGGTTACGCGCAGTTCAGCCATCTCACTGGCGGAGAGATATCGCATATCAGACCTGTCGTAACTCAATGCTACGGCCATCAACTTGGGGTCCACGCCCATCTCGGACATGTAGGACATGATATCGGCAGTTACGGCTTGAACGTTCGCCACAGCCTCGTCGGTAGACATCCCGCTCTCTGGGGCGAAGGATGAGCGGTGAACACCAATAGAGCCCGGATCGGCAACACGGCGAACGCCACCCATGAAAGCCAAGGAGCAAGCCGACGCGCACTGCAACTGCCGGACTTGAAGCGTGTCAAGGCCGGCTGCCCGGATCATACGTCCAAGTTGCATTGCACTTCCGATACTACCCCCCTGCGAGTCGAATACGACCACTCTAGCCCCACTGCTTGTGACAGCGCGGCTAAACTCATTCAGAGGTTCGTTGACCCCAAATTCACCGGAGACGATGAGAAACGGAAGTTCGCCCGACGACGATACCGGCTTGTATTCCAGAGCCTTGGCCGACCATGTTGCGGCCGCGATAATTGACGCAACAGCTAAAACTCTCAAAACTGAACGCATAACTGGCTACCCTACCCTGCCCGTCACAAGTAAGATCCAGTTGAAGCGCCATTTCAAGCGCCAACTGTGAAAGGTTCGATTTATGGTCAAAGAACTGATTGACGCCTCAATGATCTGGCACGGGTATTAGAAACTATGTGCAACCTCTACAATATCGCCACGTCGCAAGAGGCCATCCGAGCCGGCTTTGCGGGACATGTTGGGGAACTTTGAGCCGTCCATAGACTTCGATCCCGGCGGTTCGACCCGGTGGTTCGCTATCCCATACCCCTCCGCTCCTGCCTTAGGCCGCCCTCAGGAACGGGACGGTAATGGCAGCGGCGAGGCGCGGCCTGAGGTGAAGCGGAGAATATCGTCGGCTTTCGTAAAGGTACGCGGACCGTCGCCTTGTATGCAAGGAGCTGGAGGACTAACGTTCCAATCCTTGAAAATCATCAACGTGGACGCGACATTTGGATGCTTACCTAGCGATCGCTGAGTCTATCCTTCGGATCGAACGGAGACCCTTGAGTCCCCGCGCGATGTTGGCTGCTGCCTATCGCCTCGGCTACGTGCCAACCCACTTGCACGGACGGACGCAGCATAAGACGCTCGGAGCTAGGTTGAGCGAAGACATCATCTCTCATCGCGACAACAGCCTTTTCTTTAGGACAAAGCCAGGGCGCTTTTTCCTTAGGGAGTTCCTCACTGACGACACCATTCCCGAGGACCACAGGCAACCGATCGCTACTCGACGCCGCATGCGCGAACTATTGCGCGGGCCTGCTCTCGCAGTTGACGTTAGCGACCTTGCCCTGATCGCGGAAGTCGGCAGACCAATTGAACCGGAAATAGTATTCGGCCTGCTACGCTCGAACCGCTACCGTTACGACAATCCAAAGGCAAAGCGACCCAGCAGCGTCTTTCTTTGGTCTTTTGTGTCGGTGCGCCGCGACCGCGAGGTCCTGAGCTACAGGCTCGGCCGCTACCGCGATGACCGTGATGCATTCATGGCGAGACGTTCAGTTGGATTTTCGACTCTCGTTCATCTTGAGCAACGGACATTGTTCAATGACGACTTCGGAATTGTGGACTCGGGTGTCCAAGCAGCAAAAGTTGACCTCGATGTTCCCGAGATTAGAACGCCGGCCAGTGTCAACCGGCTTGCTGCTCACCTAAGGTATTTTATGTGGGTTTCGCATGGTGAGGGGCAGAATGAACTGCTCGCGATTATTTCGTTCGAATGCCCACACTGGTTTCATCCTGAACGGCGGCGACTGGCGTTGAACGACCTGACTTGGCTCGACTTGCGCACTCCTGTGAATAACGTCGATGATTTCGACCCATGGTCACGATACGTGTTACTGACAACGGATCGAAACCTGTCAGCCGGCTGAAAACTTGGCATCATCGTCGCTCATCTTATCGGGGCCAAGCGTTGCGTATGTGAAGTCGCAGCTGGAAACGTCAGACTCTGCGCGAACGAAGCGTGCACTACAATATATTTGCCGAATATACAGACTTGGCTATCGGATCGTCCAAAGCGAACTTCTTGGCGTTCAGCAATCAATCGTCGGCATTCTTTACACCCGAAAATCGGACGAAAAGCTGAGGCGTTGGGCCTTGAATGCATTGGCGAGATGCGGAACGGCGGCTGTCAGCCTCGAATGTGTGATGGGAGTTTTCAAGGAATTTAGTTCCGACCCGCAGACTGCAGCGGCAGCCATCGCCGCGATTTACAGGATGAAGCGAGACGCGACCAAAGCGATAGACGATCTCGATCTCTTCGACCCGCAAATGCGAGTCCTTGCGGCCCTGCAGCATGTGGAACATACAAAACTGGACCTGACGGGCATTCCGGTCGACATTGAGAAGGCGTCGGCGGACGTCCTCAAACTTGGCTTAATCGTTGTCGGCTTGAACAGAGCCCCTCACAATCTCTTTCATCCACGGCACAGTAATTCCGAAATCGTCAAAGCGCTCGGCGCTTACGACGACGATATTGTCGTCCAGTATACCGTTTGGGCCGTGGCCGAGAACGACAACCTATCTATTGACGATCTGGGTATCCCGCTCAGTTCGGTGGAGAGCAGGCCACCAAATGTACGTGGCTGGATGTATCGCGCGATCGCCATGCACGCTAACGCTGCCGATCACCAGGATTACATTGCCAACGGCGCCGGCGACGATGAGGCTGAGGTCCGCCTCGCTTTGGCTATCGGGCTAAAGGATACCTATTACGACGGGCTCGAGGCTTTGGCGCACGATTGGTTCATGACCGAGGCGGACAGTGAGATTGCTCATACACTCATGGACCACATGGTGCGCCATGCGGATCGGTCGCCAACATATGAATGTACTGTGCTCGACTTCTACGAAAGAGAGGCGCAAAACTCTCTCCTGCGTCGGAGGATCGAAGGACACGCCGCCAAGACCGAACTCTACAGCAAGCTCATGCGTATATCATTCGACGGTTCCGACGACTTATTCAGGAGCATTAACGTGACCAACAATACCACGAATATATCTGGCGGCATTAATGCCGGAGCTGTTTCAATGGGTGGCGATGCGACGAACACGGGGGAGATCAATGTTAATTACCAGCCGCAAACGATAGAGCTGATCCAGGCCGAGCTTTCCAAGGCGATCAAAGCCATACACGACTCCGGCGTTGCCCCCGAGCTTAAGGAGCATGCGCTTGAACACGTGAAGGCGGCCCAAATAGAGCCCACACCCGATAAATTGAAGAAAGCGGTCGACGTCCTTGGCAAAGTCGAGGACGGGGCGAAGAAGATATCGGGAATTTCGACAGCAGCAGTTGCCATCGGAACTACCGCTATCGCGCTTGCCAAACTCATGGGCTATGTGCCCTGAGCTTCGTGAGCTCATCGTCCTTTCATTGATAGAGCCGCATCACTGCTCATGATCGCTGCCAAATCCTCAGCGTACGGGTGGTCGAGGTGTTCAGCCGGCCACCTCCATGCATCAGCAGGCTGCCCGGTGACAGGCCGTTCTCAGGATCAAGGAAGATCGGCGGGTGCCGAGAAGGCGTTGGCAGTGTGGGGGTTTTAAGCGCAGCCTACCCACACCAAGGGCGTGGCGTCGGCGGACAGCTTGTAGAGCCACAGACGAACGGTACAGCCAGCCCCTCTGACACCAATATGTCGCCCACATCCTGGCCATCGGCAAAGAGAGAGCCGCAACTTCGCCCGTAGTTGCACTTGCCGGTGCCCTCAGTGCCTGCCGGGCAGGAACATGGAACCATCTTCAGCTCCAGCTTCGCCGCAGCCACCAACTCTTTGAGGCGCGCCTTTGCTCGCTGACCAAGGTCTGCCTCAGCGTCGCACCTCGGCTGGATGCTCTCAGGCGCATTGAAGCCCACCAGCCGGGTCCCCTTGTCGGAACCGTTGAGGCGAATGGTGTCGCCGTCGGTGATAGTGAACTGCGAGCTTGCGAGCGGCGCCCGGTCTCCCGTGCCTGATCTCGCGAAGGACGGCATGGTGGGCCAAGAGATGTGCTCGCCCTTCTCGACGTATGAGTAGATCAGCGAACCGACGATCAGCGCCAGCGCGAAACCGAAGGCTCTGGTGAACCGCGCCGCCAAGTATCTCACCTCCCTAGCGACCCGGCTGCCTGGTCGCCGTGGCTCCCAATGCGGCGACGAAGTGGGACGGTATGGGGCTGTTTGGCTCCGCTCGAAGTTGCTCGATGGCGCGGAGCCTATTATCTCATAGAGCTTCGCAAACTGCTTTGGGCTTAGCCGTGTGCGTGGGCCGTACTTCGCCAGCCGGACGTGCATGTCGAGCAGGAATTGCCGCTGCCATAGGGTAAGACGGCCGCGAGTAAGCACAGCCTCGACACGGGACTTCAGGTCGTCCTCGGTCTCCAATCCGATACCTCACGCCTGCCTTACAATACTGCGCAGGCGGTTGGGTGTGAATAGGCGTACGCACCGGGCGGAAAGTTGCACCTCGGAGAGGCCTATCTGGAACACCGACGACCTAATCGCCTTCCGTCAAGGCTCCCCTCTAGGCCCCCCCTGACGTTCTCCCAGGTGTGGCTTAGGGGGATCAGGTACCTAGTAGTCCAAGCCAAGATGGCCTACAGCGTTGTTTCCCACGGAGTACAACGCAATGACCGATGAGCCGCTGCCAATCGCCCAGGCGTCACCCAGCAAGCCGCTCGCGTTCGGAGGCGGAATGGTTATCGGGGCGCTTGGCGGTCTCGTAGGTCTCGGCGGCGCTGAGTTCAGATTGCCGCTGCTGATCGGCCTGTTCAACTTTGGTGCGCTGGAGGCCGTGATCCTGAACAAGGCCATGAGCCTGATCGTGGTGGCAACCGCGTTGCCGTTCAGGGCTCAGACAGTCCCGTTCGGGGAGATCGCTTCACATTGGCCGATCATAGCGAACCTCCTGGCTGGAAGCCTAATAGGTGCCTGGCTCGGGGCCGGATGGGCGACCCGCCTTCGAGCTGAGACCCTCTACAAGACCATCTCGATCATACTCTTCCTCATCGCAGGGGTGCTGTTGTTCGGCCATAACGCTCATGCCAACAGTGCCTTGCTCAGCGGTCCAGCACAGTTGATCGCAGGGGTCTTCGCTGGGTTCATCATAGGCATCGTTGCGGCGCTGCTCGGGGTCGCTGGTGGCGAACTGCTGATCCCAACGCTGATACTGTTGTTCGGGGCCGACATTAAGCTCGCCGGCAGTCTCTCGCTTGCCGTGAGCTTGCCGACCATGATTGTCGGGTTCGCTCGCTACAGCCGCGACCAGAGCTTCTCAGTCATCCGACGCAACATCGCGTTCGTATTGGTCATGGCCTGCGGCTCGGTTGTCGGGACGTTCCTGGGCGGGCAGATGCTTGGATTTGTGCCGAGCGGTGTGCTGCTGCCCCTGCTGGCTGCCATCTTGGTGATTTCAGCGGTCAAGGTCTGGCGTCACTGACGACGCAACATCCCTTCTTCCTCGGCAGCTTCCTCGAATGCTTGCCGAACGTCCTCTGGTGACGCCCGGTCCTCGAACGCGTCGATGCAGACCTGCACCGCCTTGTTCCACTTCGGCCCCTTCCTGGGCCACTTCATGAGTTCCTCGGCCGCCCCCTCAACGTGACTGATGCCTGCCGTGATGCCGACCCTATCGGACCTCACGTAGACCGGAGGGTTGAACCAATGGAGAGCCATCAGAAGTCACCTCGGTCGACCCTACGTTTCAGGTCTGCAGCATTCAAAAGGTCGACCAGATCGTCGGCATACTCCATGTCGAGACCTGTGGCTGGATGACCATCAGGCTCAGCCGGCTGCCCGGTGAACACGTCGAACACCGTCCAGGTCCCATTCGGTTCCTTCTTGAGGTCGTACCGCTGCTGGGCCATCTGGGACCTCTTGGGTGGCAGCCTTTTGGGCTTGATCGATTGCATCAAGAAGCGAGGCTAGTGTTGGGGGTAGCTCAGGGTCAACCGTCAGGCCGAAGGCCTTCTGTATGTCTCGACGATTGTCCCCGTTGCGTATCGATTCACGAAGGTGGTCGGCCACGGTCTTGTGACCGGCTTTGTCGCGCTTGGCCATGAAGCTGTCCCCTAAACCCCTAAATTATTGTGTGACAAAAGCTCCGTTTAACGGCGCTCAACGTATTGTCAGACAATTGGTTCCATTAGGAGGTCGGAATATTTGATAGTAAAATGTGAGCGGGTGATCGGACAACTGGCACGCGCGCCGTCCCCCCGTGGGGGTGCCTCCCGGCCGTCATTGATCCGCGCCCGCGTGGGACGTGATGCGCGCGTGATCGCGGGCGTTCTCCCACACAATTCCCCACATGCAACGCGCAACACCATGCAATCCAAGGCTTGCCAAAGGATATGATATCCCTTCGATGCATTGGGAGGGTGCCAAGGGTGCGCCAAAGGGCGCCGACAGGTAGCCGGAAGGGTGCGCTATGTTTCGCCACTTGTCCGGCAATCGGTGTATTTGTCGGACACAAGGGTGTAGGGTGCCCGATGATCGCTGACCCATGCTTCCAAATCGTCTTATCCGGCGCGCTTCGCCACACCCTCGTTGAGACCCGTGTTAACATGGTTCGAGCGCGCGCCGCTCTTGCCGAAGCTCGCATGATCGTGAGGGATGACACTGCGCGCCGCTACCATGTGCGCCTAGGTCTCACCCTAAAGAAACCCTTTCGGCACCCTTGATCGGCCCCTAGCTCCGCGCGTTACGGCGGCGACCCATTCTTTTCCGTCCACAAACCTATACCTTTGTGAACATGCCGCTTGACATGTACACTTATCGTCCACTAAGTGATGTTCACCAACACTCTTAGAGGAAAGTGCACATGATCATCGGATACGCCCGTGTTAGCTCGACCGGACAAGACCTCGACACCCAGCTTGAGAAGCTCACGTCTGCCGGGGCCGAGAAGGTCTTCAGCGAGAAGAGGTCCGGCTTGGACGAGACGAGGCCGGAGCTTGAGAAGGCGCTGGAGTTTGCCCGTGACGGTGACGTGTTTGTGGTGACCAAGGTGGACCGGCTGGCCAGATCGGCGGCACACCTCCACCAGATCGTCAGGGACCTCGATAAGAAGGGTGTCGGCTTCAAGGTGTTAGATGACGCCTCGCTGGACACGACCACCCGAACTGGCAAGCTCGTGTTCGGCATCCTCGCCAGCATTGCAGAGTTTGAGACGGCGCTTCGTAAGGAGCGGCAGATGGAAGGCATCGCCAAGGCGAAGGCCAAGGCAGAAGCCCAAGGCGAGCCGTGGAAGACTGGCAGGCCCGTGACGCTCGACCATGATCGGATCAAGGCCCTGAAGGCCGAGGGGCGCTCTGTGAGGCAGATTGCCAAGGAAGCCGGGTGTTCACCTTCAGCGGTCCAGAAGGTGCTGGCCGTGTTGGCCTGACGTTTCCATAAAGTATGGAGCGAGTGCTGAATAGGGAGGCGATTACCCCACCCACTAGCACAGGAGGGTGGCAGTCAGCCCACTAGCCCTACGAAGGCGCAAATAGGGTGACCACTAGCACTACGAGGGCGATAAGGCCCCCACTAGCACTGTGAAAGCGGCCCCATAGGGACACCACTAGCACTATGAAGGCGATAGGGTGACCACTAGGACCACGGGGCGATTAGACCCCATACCCCCACCACTAGCACGGTGAAGGCGAATACCCCCTCCACTAGCACTACCCAACGCTCTTCACCCAAGCTGCCCCGTGCAGTTCTCCCCTGTTGCGACCGCCTGTTGCCCTGTTCGGCTCTTCCGGGAGACAGGATGTGGCGCTTGTCGGGGCAGCTTTGGTGAGGCGCGTGTGTCCCTCTATCTGTCCTCCGATTTTGTATGAAATCACCCGTCAATTATTTTGTATGAAGCACCACGAAAGGAGCCAACATGACCGTCTTCCGTCCCGTCGAGGCGGATTTCTCCGAGGTCTCGGATCACTGGACTGCCGAGGTTGAGGCATTTCAAAGGAAAGGCCCCCGGTGGACAACCCAACGCTACCAAGAGGCCACCCGCAAGGACACTGAACGTGCGCCAGAGTTCAACCATAAGGCCACCCTCGTCCTATGTGCTGAGGGCTTCTCACAGCCCGCATCAGCGAAGGTGCTGGGGATCACCGACCGTGCTGTTCGGTCTCACCTGTCGCGCCCATGCGAGGCTCTGGAAGCTGAACGCGAGCGGATGGCTTGGCGGGGCCGTGTACAGCACCATGAGGTGACCAAGCGCGGGCGCGCTCCGTTCGATGTCTGGGCTCACCTGAAGGCGGGTAAGGCTCCCGTGGTCGCTGATCTTCTCGGCTTCGATCCGTGGACAGCCGAGGGCATCGGGGCAAGCACCCGCGAGAGGGTCGCTTTCTACATCGTGGACGGATGGTCACAGGCTGAGATTGCCAGACTGCTGGGCATCTCCAAGCAGGCGGTATCGAAGCATGCTGCCGCTATCAGGAGATTGTTCAAACCGAAACGAACCCGGAAGTTAGGAAGTCGGCCAAACCTGATTTCACAACGCTAACAATGACATGAATGGTTGACTACCTACTATAGGGCTTCCACTCAGGGACCTTCACTTCGGGTGTTACCTTGGTCAGCCCCTTCGGGTTCCTATCGTCGATAGGTTTATCCGAAGATAACACCAAGGTTCTCCTGAGTTGCTCAGGGACATAAGACACACCCTCTAGAAAACCCTCTGTAACAGAGAAACCCTAGAGACACCCTTATATCAGGATGTCATTGGTCGCTTCGCTCCGAAGACCATGGAATATGTCTCCTGAGTACCTGATCACCCTCAGTACTGCTTCGCTCACAGCTTTGGTCTATTCTCTGGGTTTCCCTTGTTCCAAGGCCATAGCCAGAGGGAACTCCAAAGGACGCATGAAGTCTGTCCACCTGATGCTTGGATGACTGATGATCTCCCTCCACAGGTCTTCACCCTTCCACGTCAACCTGAGGCGTCCCTTTAAGGGAGGCCTTCGAATGTCACCACCAACACTTACCCGAAAGGATCACAATGAACATCACCACAGGAGCCGACCCCTATCATGTCGACTGAGGCCGACCGCATTGCATGGCGAATACACGGTCGAGAATGGCGAGCAGCGAACCCAGAGCGCGCTAAGCAGATCAGCCGGGAATGGTATCACCGCAACAAGGCTCGCGTTGCCGAGGTGCGGAAGATGAAGCGAGAGGCCGCCCGTCTGGTGAAGGGGACAGCCAATGGCTGAGACAACCCGCCAGATCACCCCGGCAATCCGCGTTGTCGAGACCGACCGTGAATGGATCATTCAGGCAGCTGAAATAAAACGAACCCGGAGGCGGGGAGCGGAGCCGACCGGCAAATGGATCGACCGCGCATACATCACCAGTCGGTCAATGCTGAACTTGGAACTGAGGCGGATGGTCGGGGCGAAAGGGAGCCTTCTCGGACATGTTGAGCAAGGCGTGCTGGACTGGCTCAACAGGCTGCCGGTTCGGCATCCGGCACGAGACCGGGAGTCCAGCGTCATTGATATGCTGGAGGCGTCTACGCCAGGTAGCGAGCATGGGGAGACCTTCCATGACCACCTGCCGCTGATCGTGAAGCACGGCCCGCTTAGGTGGCGCAACGACCGGAATGCCCGCTTTGAGCCCTGACCAAATCAAGCGGGATTGGGTTTCGACCTACCCGAACCGTGAGGCAGCCCTTGCCTTGGTCGAGTGGCTGAAGGCAGACAACTGGGAGCGCGTCTCAGAGCTTGACCGGAGGCTGACAGAAGTCGGCATCGACTGGACGGGCAGTTTCCAAGAGGCTGCCGAGCGGTGCTTTGAGGTCTACGGCTACCCCGATTTGGAAGCCGTGGCGGTTGCCCGGAGGGTCGCCGAGGTGTCGCTGCGGCCGACCCGCTCAGCGCCACGGGGAGGGCCCACCGGAGTCAGCGCCGGCCGTTCCCGTCCAGTCACCCCAGCCACACCTAGCGCGCGTCCTGAAGGCGCGCAGACGATGACCTACGGCTTCACGCCACGGCGCTGATCCACCCAGCATCATCAAGCCCAACCCGCACCCGGAGCACTGACGCGCCGGGTCGATCAACCACGACCAGATTTGAAGGAATGAACGACATGAACGATTTCAACAAGGCCAGCGGCCTCATCACCACCGGCTCAACTGACATCCGCGCTCAGGAAGCGCGAGACCGACAGACCCTTGAAAACCGGGTGGCTCAGATGCGGCGTGATCATGCGCAATCCGAGAAGGACCGGCAGGAGGCGGCTCTCCAAGAGCGTATCGCCCAGCAGACGGAAGCCGGCTTGCGGGCCAATCAACAGCTTCAGGCAAAGCGAATGGGGATCGTCAATACCGGGCAGGCCATGACCGATGGCCAGAAGGCGCAGATTGCGGCAGCAAAGCCCATGAACGGCTCCGCACCGCAGGCCCTTGTGGATCAGCTTGCGGTGACCGTTGGCGGCATCCAGTTAGGACCCCAGCAAGCCAAGGACATGGCGGCTCGCGGGGAGATCAGCCAGGGCGATTACGTCGCCGCAGTGAACGCGGCTCTGGTCCCATACGGCTATTCTTTCAGGTAGCCACGGAGGCCGAGAGTGACGGGGCGGTTGATGCCGCTCCGTTGCCTACCGTGGATGGGAAGACCGACGAGACCAACGACACTGAGGAATTGACCGACGACGAGAAGGAAGAGAAGCAACATGCCGAGTTTGTGCGCATGGCCGATCAGAGCCTTGATCGCTTCAGGGACACCCATAGCGAGGCCCAGCAGCAATTCATCGTGGACGCCTATGTCGAGACCGGAGAAATCCTTACCGGCGAAGGCTACGGCATTGACGAGGTGGAAGCGGCTGTTGTCGAAACTGCATTTACTCAGCACCTCGATAGGAACGTGCTGCGGCAGCATGGGCTGACACTGGCGACGTACTTCGAGCATGTCGATGAGGCCGACTACCCGGCACTGCGCAGGGCTGCGGCCAAAGGTGAATGGCACGTCTTCCACGGGCATGCCCAAGCCATAGCAGCGGCCCGCAGAGACGGTTCGGCTTACAGCGAGTAACCATAGCAGCACCTTTCCTACCCCCGATGCATCGCCCCAAGAGGTGTGTCGGGGTTGGGATTTTCAGAGCCCAAGCCCGCCGCGCCGCGCGCGTCTCCACAACCAATCGCCCAGGGGCCTTGCGTCTCCTCGCCGACAGCCCCCGGCATCTACGCTAGCAACCGGAGGGGTCAGCTCGCCATTGCGGGGAGCCCAAGCCACTCAGGGCTTGTGTATTCATGAATGTGGTTGCTTGTTCGGTCCGCACCCGGGTCCGAATGGTATTGCGATGTATTACCTCGGACCTGACTATCCATCTCAACGCTCCTTGAGGTAGGGTATCCGTTGGGAGGCGGGAAATGTGCAAATGGCTCAAGACCAACAGTGACGCTATTCAAGCAGGATCGGCGATCCTAGGTGTCGCAGTGGCCGTCATCGGATTTTGGCTGACGATCTACCAGTTGTCCTCAGCAAACCATTCGCTGCAAGCCTCAAACACGTACACCATCCAGCATGATGCCCGGGAGATTATTAGTGAAATCATCTCGCGAGGAAATGTTCGGCCCCTGATTATGGGCACATTGCCCGCAGGGAAGAAGGAGGAAGCCAAAACCGACCTCTGGCAAATGCTGAATTTCTATCTATCGGTCTTCAGGCAACTTCACGCTGGCGGAATCAACCAGAAGATAGGCGCTGCTTTCGGCAAGGATTTTTGCGATTTGCTCGACAAGGCTCCGGTGGCTACCGCATGGGACGAGCTTCTTAAGGAGAAGAGAATAACAGACGACTATGAGGAAATGAGAAGGACATGGTGTGGCAAAAAATAGGCTCATAGCTCTGGTGCTAATCTATCTGGCACTCTGTGCAGGGGTGCACGCCGGAGAGTTCGGCAACGTCCTCGTCGGCAGCGCCGAAGCGACACAACGGTCCCGGGAAGCAAGTGCCACTGCACTCGACGGCGTTGCGAAGGTCATCGAAGGGCTTCGAGAGAGAGAGGGGGCCGCCGGTCTTGGGGCTGGTAGAGAGCAGTTCCAACAAGCCGCCCAGCTATTTGCAGACGCAGCCAACAAAATGGAAGCTGTGCTTCCCTTTCTCCCTAATGCAGACCTCTCGCAGCCG
>NZ_RZRR01000240.1:0-6626 GCF_003998555.1 Mesorhizobium sp. M7A.F.Ca.CA.002.09.1.1
AGCCAGGAGAGATCAGCGGATGTCGCTGCCGACCCACTTCATCGAGATCTTTTCGTAGCTGCCGTCCGCCAGCATGTCGTCCAGCGCCTTCTGCATCGCAGCCTTGAGCTCCGGATTGTCCTTGCGGATGGCGATGCCGATGGCAACAGCGCCGCCTTCGATATCGGGCGTGTTGAGCTTGCGGACCTTCTCGCCCGTCTCCTTGACGGCAACCATGACCGGAATGTTGTCGACGACTATCGCGTCGACGCGGCCGGCCCTCAGCTCCAGCAGCATTTCCGGCAGGCCCTTGTAGGTACGGATATCCCAGCCACCCTTTTCGCGCGCCCATTTCTCATGCGTCTCGCCCAGCGTCACGCCAATGGTCTTGCCCTTGAGGTCGTCGAGGCTCTGCACTTTCGACTGCTCGCTGACGAAAACGGCGCGGCCGGCGTGGTAGTAAGGCCCGACGAAATCGACCACCTTTTCACGCTCAGGCGTGATCGTCATCGAGCCAACGACGGTGTCGTATTTGTTGGCGAGCAGGCCGGCAATGATGCCGTCCCAGGCCGTGGTGATGATGGTGCCCTTGACACCGATGCGCTCGGCGATGGCCTTGCCGATATCGGCGTCGAAACCGACGACTTCATTCTGGTCGTTGACGAAGTTGAAGGGCGGATACTGACCGCTCATGGAAATCTTCAGCTCGCCCGCCGCCTTGATCTTTTCGAGGTCGTCGGCCCTGGCCGAAACGGCAGTGAAGGTCGACGCAAGCAGCAGGGCCGCAACGGCGATGCCGGAAAATACTCTGTTCATCTGATTTCCTCTCCTCTGGATGGCGCGCAAGGTTTGTTCTTGGGAGGCGTGCAGACGCTTTCCTGTCATCAATGATTGCCTTTGCGGTATCATTGCGCAAATAGATAATGCGAATAGAGAGCATAGATATCAGGAATGGTACTTCCACGCCCCGAACGGCTGGTCTGGGATCTCGACTGGAACCTTCTGAGGACATTCGTCGTCATCGCGGAGGTGAAGGGCATCACGCGAGCTGCGGAGCGACTGAACCTCAAGCAACCCAGCGTCAGCAATGCTCTGCGGCGACTGGAGGACCGGGTGGGCCGGCGTCTGGTCGAGCGCGACGCGACGCGCTTCGAACTGACCGAGGTCGGGCGGCTTCTCTACGAGCAGAGCGTCGAGGTGTTCGGCACCATATCGCAGTTGCCGCTGCTGATGCGCGGCATCAGCGACGATGTTACCGGCCATGTGATGATCGCGACGGCAAGCCATGTCGTCTCGCCGCTCTTTGATCAGGCGCTGTCCGAGTTCCACAGCAACTACCCGCACGCCAGCATCACCATTTCAGTCGCAGCAAGCACCGAAGTCGCCAAGCAGGTGAGGGAGCGGCGTGCTTCCTTCGGCATCTGCCTGGTCAGCCAGCGCGATCCGGCGCTGGAATATGCGATGGTCTACCGCGAGTTCTTCGGCTTCTTCTGTGGGCCGCAGCACAGGCTTTACGGGCAAACCGGGCTGACGCTGACCGATCTCCGAGGCGAGCCCTCGGTATCGTTCCAGACCGACCATATCTCGGATGCGTTGCGGCCGGTCGCGCTGTTGCGCAGCGAGGCCCGGCTCAATGCCGATGTCGTCGGCGTGTCCTCGAGCCTGGAAGAGGTGCGGCGCATGATCGTCGCCGGGTTGGGCATTGGGCCGCTGCCGCTGCACGTCGCGCGGCGGGATGTGGCGGATGGAATGCTGTGGCGGCTGCCGCCCTATGACGCGCCGCCGGCCATCGACATCTTCCTGCTGGTCAATCCGGACAAGGTGATGAACCGCGCCGAGAAGGCGCTGCTGTCAGGGCTGCAGACGCTGATTGCCGACACGCCCCTCGATGACCGCATCTACATAGGCTGACGGGCGGAGACAGGCTTATTCGATCAAGAAGGCCGAAGAGCGGTCGCGCATCGGCTCGTCCAGAGCGACCGAGGCGCGCGCGGCAAGGTCGAAGCGCACGCTTGTCGTCCGGCTCGATGCGCGGACAATGCCGTCGAGCGAGCCCAACATCACCTGTTCGAAGGTGATGGAGGTGCGGCCGATCTTCACGACATGCGAGCGGATGGTGATGAGTGCACCGGCTTTCGTTTCATGCCGATAGTCGATTTCGGTGCGCACGTCGGCCCATCCGATCTGCGACGCCTGGTTGTCGTCCTGTCCGGCAATATGGCCGAGAAGCTGGAAGCTGGCATCATCGAACATCGCCGCGTAGTGACGCACATTCACGTGCCCCATCACGTCGCACATCCAGGGATGAGCGACGCCGACAAAGGTGACGAGAGATTTGCTCATGGGGATTTGCTCCGTGGCCTTCGACGATCGCGCAGACGCAATATCGAAACGCGCGACGACAGGCAAACGATCTGCTGTCCCTGGCATCTTCGAACCGAGAATGGCCTTCGGACTTCGTATTCGTTAGCCGCACCCTTGGCCACCTCCATCAAACGGACTATTTCAGGGGTGGCGGCGTTTCCGCCACGGGGGTCGGCATGCTCAGAGTGCAAAAGGTCAAGGTCGACGAGATCTACGTGCCGACGGCGCGCAAGAAAACGCTGCATCCCGAGACCGTCCGCCATCTCGCCGAGGACATTCTGGAAAACGGCATGAAGACGCCGATCCAGGTCCGCCATGACGGCAAGCGCCACATCCTCGTCGAAGGCCTGCACCGGCTGGAAGCGGCAAAGTGGCTCGGCGAGACCGAGATCGAGGCCTATCTGGTGCAAGCCAAGCGCCACTAAGGCTTTGGCCCATCGATCACTTTGTCATCCTCGGGTCTCCGCGACGGAGCTGCGTTCGTGCTCCGCCCGTGGATGACGAAGGTGAGTGACGCCTCGGGTCAATCGAAACGGTGTCGCAAAATTTTCGCTGGCCGATGTCGGCTTGCGGTTCATCGGCTCGTCCTTGGGACGGAAGCCAGATCAAACGCAGGACGCCATCATGACCACCAAGCTCGACATCGCCCCCACCAACGACCGCGAACTGGTTCTCGCCCGCATCATCGATGCGCCGCGCGAGAACGTCTATCGCTGCTGGACCGATCCGAAACTGATCACGCGCTGGTTCTCTCCAAAACCGTGGACGACGCCGCGCGCGGAGATGGATGTGCGCGCCGGTGGCTCGAGCCTTGTCGTCATGGCCAGCCCGGACGGCAACGAGTTCCCCAACCCAGGTGTCTTCCTCGAAGTCGTTGCCGGCAGGAAGATCGTCCTCACCGACGCCTACACTGAGGCTTGGCAGCCTTCGGAAAAGCCGTTCATGACCGTCGCGCTGACCTTCGAGGACGAGGGCAACGGCAAGACCCGCTACATCGCTCGGGTCAGGCACTGGAGCGTCGCCGACCGCGAACAGCATGAGAAGATGGGGTTCCACGAGGGCTGGGGACAGTGCGCCGACCAGCTCGAAGAACTCGCCAAAACGCTTTGATCCGCATAACGCCTTGATATCGACAGGAGAGGAGATCGATATGTTCAAAACCCTGTTTTTCGCCATTTTTGCTTCGGCCGCAGCACTGCTTGCCTGCCCGGGCATCATCAATGCAGAGGAGACAAAACCTGCCATGACGACTGAAACGAATGCACTGCCGAAGCCGGAAAAGTCCGGCCTTCTGACGATCAACGGCCTGAACTACTACTATGCAATCTATGGCAAGGGCGAGCCGCTGCTTCTGCTGCATGGTGGTCTTGGCACCACGGATATGTTCGCGCCGATCCTGCCGAAACTTGCCGAAAACCGCACCGTCATCGGCGTCGACCTGCAGGGTCACGGCCGCACCGCGCTGGGTGACCGACCATTCACCGTGGAGGCGATGGGCGACGACATGGCCGCCATCGTCAAGGCGCTCGGTTACAGCCAGGTCGATGTCATGGGCTATTCGCTAGGCGGCGGCGTCGCCTTCCGCATGGCCGTCCAGCATCCCGAAGCGGTGCGCCGCCTCGTCTTGGTATCGACCGGCTACGCCACGGACGGCTTCTATGACGAGATGCGTCCGCAGCAGGCACAGGTGAGCGCAGCCGCGGCTGAGTTCATGAAGGACACGCCGATGTACAAATCCTACGTCGCGGTGGCGCCACATCCGGAGGAGTTCCCGAAGCTCCTCGATGCGCTGGGCGGCTTCATGCGTCAGAACCGCGATTACTCGGCCGATGTCGCCAAGCTGAAGATGCCTGTCATGCTGGTCTATGGCGACAGCGATATGTATAAGCCCGAACACGAGATCAAGTTCTATCAGATGCTCGGCGGCGGACTGAAGGACGCCGGCTGGATGCGCGAGAACTTGTCGCAGAACCGCCTGGCGATCCTGCCCAACCGCACCCACTACGATGTCTTCTTCGCCCCGGAGCTGACGGCCGCCGCGCTGCCGTTCCTAAACGGCCAGACCAAGGTCAAGACCTGGGACGAGGTCGTCGGCGAAATGGAGTGAACGCCAAAACCGCCGGCTGTTGGCGGGCAGCCGGCATTCCGTGGCTCCATGACGGCTTTCGGCGTCATGGCTTCATCCCAACTCGCATCAGCACAAGCGATGACATTGCATCAAAGCTTTTCAATTGACCCAATCGGCCCCGCCGATACGTTGCGCGCCTATTCTCTCCCACCAGTGGATCCAGACAATGGCAAGATATGAGGGCGGATGCCTGTGCAAGGCGGTGCGCTACCGCGCGGACGCGGCTCCCATCAACGAACGCGTCTGCCACTGCCGGCTTTGCCAGAAGGCGATCGGCGCCGCCTTCAACGCACGCGTGCTGTTTCGCATCGAGGACGTGACGATCGATGGGCCGCTGGCGACTATAGGCTCTTCACCGGATCTCAAGCGCGGCTTTTGCCCGAGCTGCGGCACAACGCTGTTCTCCCGACGTGATTCCGCAGGGATTATCGGCATCACCACCGGTTCGCTCGACGATCCCACGGTTTTCAAGCCGCAAATGCATATTTTCACGGCCTCGAAGCAGCCTTGGCTGGTGCTTGATGACGGCCTGCCGAAATACGAAGGCGCCCCTCCGCCAGGCTAATTTTTCCCTTCTCCCCTTGTTGTGGAAGAAGGTGGATCGACGCGCAGCGCCAGGGGAAGGGAAGAGCGCAAGCATGGCCAAAATTTAATCCAAATCGACACGAGATAGCCGGCAAAGCGTCATTGGCGAGCCATCTTTGTCGTCCTATTTAAGGGTCGCGGGTACGGCATTCGAGGAGACGACGGATGAACGACAGCATCAGCACCCTGGACGAGCTTTTGAGAGATCCGATGGTCCTGCTTGTGATGGAGCGCGATCGTGTGCGTCCCGAACAGGTGCGCATGCTGCTCGAACGGGCTCGCCGGCCTTCGACCGATGAGCCCGAAGTGCCGCCGGCGCATGTGATCGCCAGGACATGCCAGAAACTCTGGCTCTGCCCGTAGTCGCTTTGCGATTTTCCCTGTGTGCCTCAAGCCGGCCCCAAGGTGGGCCGGTTTTCGAACGGCGTGCACCTCGGCGTGCCAGCTTACAAATCCGTAAATTGATTATCCGGCCCATGACGATAAGGCTTGCCCGGGATTGACCGATGGTCGGTCCACGCAACTCCGATCTCTCATGCACGGAATTCGATTTTGGCCGATATCTGCACCCAAGGCCTCGACACGGGCTTCGTCGGCCTGGGGTTCGCCAAGGTGGCGTTCCTCGGCGTGGTGCAAGGCATCACGGAACTGCTGCCAATTTCCTCGACTGCCCATATGCGCATCGTGCCGGCCGTGCTCGGCTGGCAGGATCCTGGCTCCGCCTTCTCCGCCGCCATGCAGCTTGCGGCCCTTGCCGCGGTGGTCAGCTATTTCTGGAGCGACGTCAGGGATATCCTGTTTGGATCGCTCGACGCTCTGGCGCGACGCGATTTCGCCGACCGGCATTTCAAGCTGGCGCTCTGGATCGTGCTGGCGACGATCCCCATCGTCATCGCCGGCGTTGCGCTGTCGGGCCTGCTCAACGCCTGCAATTCGCCGCTGCGTAGCCTGACGGTGATCGGCTGGGCCTGCATCGCCATGGCGATCCTGCTGGCGCTGGCCGAGATCTTTGCCCGTCACCGGCGCAGCATGGGCGATGCGTCGCTGACCGATGCGCTGCTCGTCGGTATCGCCCAGATCGGCGCGCTTGTCCCCGGCGTCTCGCGCTCGGGCTCGACCCTGACAGCGGCACTGGGGCTCGGCTTCAAACGGGCCGAAGCGGCGCGCTTCTCGTTCCTGCTCGGGCTGCCTGCCATCGCGCTCGCCGGCCTCAAGGAACTCTGGGAACTGCACAAGGTCCATCTCGACGCCCATGGCTGGTCGGTGCTTGCTGTCGGGCTGGTCGTCGCGTCGATCTCCGCCTTCTTCGCCATATGGGGGCTGATGCGCGTGCTGGAGCGTTTCTCGGCTTGGCCGTTCGTCATCTATCGCGGCCTGCTCGGCATCGTCTTGTTGTCGAGCGTCGCCATGGGATGGCTCGTCTAAGGCAGTTCCACAGTATCGCTTGAAACGGGCTATATCCGTACCGGACCTCGAACTTCGATTCCGGTACGCACATGGATTTTTTGACCCTCCTGCAATCGGTGCCACTGTTGCTGGCGATGGCCAAGGGGGCGCTGCCGTCGGTGGC
>NZ_RZRR01000241.1:0-6615 GCF_003998555.1 Mesorhizobium sp. M7A.F.Ca.CA.002.09.1.1
ATGTAGGAATCGATCTGCACGGCGGGCAGCCACGGCCGGAACAACCAGCCGATGAAGAGCCAGCCCAGCAGCGCCATCGAGAACGGCTTCACCGCCCAGTTGATGAACAGCGTCACGCCGATGCCGCGCCAATAGGTGCCGACCTTGGCCAGCGAGGCGAAATCGACGCGCAAGAGCATCGGCACGATCATCAGCCAGATCAGCACGGCGACAGGAATGTTGACCCTGGCGATCTCGGCCAACGCGATGGCGCCGAACACGCCCGGCAGCAGATGGCCAAGCGCGATGCCCGCGACGATGCACAGTGCCACCCACACCGTCAGATATTTCTCGACGAAGCCGATGCCGGGCCGCACCGCCTCAGCTGTGTTCAGAGCATGATCGGTCATGATGGCTTCCTTGTTCGAACGGCGCGCGGCGGACAGTCACAAGCCCCTCAGCAGTCACAGGTCACGGCATTGATGACCGGGCGGCAGAGCTCCGGCGCGCCATTGCAGCAATCTTCCATCAGATAGGCCAGCAGGTCGCGCAAGCCGGTCATGTCGGCGACATAGCGCACGGTCCTTCCGTCGCGTTCGGGACGGATCAGCCCGGCATGGGCGAGCACCTTCAGATGCGCCGACATGGTGTTCTGGACCGTGTCCAGCCTCGTTGCGATCTCGCCGGCTGGAATGCCTTCCGGGCCGGCACGCACGAGCAGCCGGAAGACATCCAGCCGCGTCTCCTGGCCAAGTGCGGCCAGCGCGTTCAAAGTGCCCTTCCTATTCATATATCCGAATCCTTGGATTTATGGATTCGTGAATATCGACTCCCCCGCGATCTGTAAAGGATGTCCGCCGCTATGATGTGACGGCAAGCACCTTTCCCGTATCGTGCTGGCGCACGAAGTCCACCCGGGCACCATCCCAGTGGTAGCTGTAGTGGCGGCCCTGCACTGGAATGGCAATGACATCGGGCCAGAAGATGCCGATGCAGCCGCCGCCCGGCATGCGCACGCTGTTCCACACCAGCCCGTCGCTGCCTGCTGCCCGCAGCGCCCGCCCTTCCGCCTGCGAGGCGGAATAGTCGTCCGGGTCGAGCACGCCGGGCACGGCGTTGACGTCATCGAGGTCGCGGTCGACGTTGCCGATCAGCACGCGGAAATCCGCCGTCCAGCCCGGCCCTTCGTTGGTGGCGCGCATGAATTTCTGATGGTGGTGAATGGTCTCGGCCAGCGCCACCTCCTCGCTGTCACCCGCATAATAAATCCCGTAGCTGCCATCCGAGAAGCGGCCTGGTCTGAGCGTCGAGCAATGCACGAAGGGCGCCATCACGAAACTGGCGCCGGGGCCGGAAATCCGCCTTGCGGCCGAAACCTTGCCGAGATCGCCGATCTCGAACCTTATGCGTGGGTTTGTCTTCGCCTCGACGGCGGCAAGCGCCTCCCAGTCGCGCGGGTCGGCAATGTCTTCGAACAGGTCGATCGGTGGGTGGATGGAACGGATGATGCGGAAGGTCTGGTGCCAGTCGACGCGGCGACGGACCGCAAGCCCACTCACCATGCACCACGCTCCGCATCGAGCCATTCGCGCATCGCCGAGAGATCGGAGATTTCGCCGCGCAGCATCAGGTCGAGCGCCGACTGGCCGCCAAAGGTGGCATTGGGCTTGCGGATCCAGGCATAGCCGCGCGCCGGTTCCGTGAAGAGGTAGCGCAGGCCCTTGTGGATGCCCATCAGATGCGCCATGCGGGTGCGCAGGTCGCGGTCGATCCTGCCGATGCCACCTTCCTTCGCCCCAGTCTTCCAGCGTGCCCAGGTGCGCGCCGACATACCGCCGAGCAGGATGCAGGCCTCCAGGTCGGTGAGGTTCCAGGCCTTGAACAGATTGACCGTTGTGCGCGCCAGCGCGCCCGCTTCTTCATCCGAGATAGCGGCTCCGAACGTGGCCGGCGTGGTGACGATGGATTGAAGCTGCATTGCGTTCACCTTGCTGATTGGCAGATATATAGCATGTATTTGCCAATTGGCAAGAATGCGGAGATGGCAAGGCTTGGCTGCAAAATGAAAAGGCGCGGCCCACACCGCAGGCCGCGCCCTTTATTGCATCACACTGTACGGTGCCTACTCAGCCGCTTCATATCCCGCGATGCCCTTGATCTCGAGGAAATCCTCAAGTCCGTATTCGGCATATTCGCGGCCATTGCCCGACTGCTTGTAGCCGCCGAACGGCAGGCCGGCGTCCCACTGGGGATAGTTGATGTAGACATTGCCGGTGCGCATGCGCGCCGCGACTTCGCGCGCCTTCTTCATGTCCTTGGCCTGGATGTAGGAGGCGAGGCCATAGACGGTGTCGTTGGCGGTCTCGACCACCTCGTCGACGCTGTCATAGGGCATGATCGCCAGTACCGGCCCAAAGATCTCCTCGCGCGCGATGCGCATGTCGTGGGTAACGTCGGCGAACACCGTCGGCCTGACATAGTAGCCGCGGTTGAGTTCGGCCGGACGGCCGGGGCCGCCGGCGACCAACGTCGCACCCTCGTCGATGCCGGCCTGGATCAGGTCCTGGATCTTGTCGAACTGAACTTGGCTGACGACCGGGCCGAGCTTGGTGCCGGCAGCGTCGGCCGGACCGACGGTGAATTTTTCCGCCGCAACCTTGGCATAGCCGGCCGCCTCGTCATGGCGCTCGCGCGGCACGAACATGCGCGTTGGCGCGTTGCAGGACTGGCCGCTGTTGCTGAAGCAACCGGCCACGCCCTTGCTGACCGCGCTTGCGAGGTCGACGTCGGGGAACAGAATGTTGGCCGACTTGCCACCAAGCTCCTGATGCACGCGCTTGACCGTGTCGGCAGCGGCCTTGGCCACCAGGATGCCGGCGCGGGTCGAACCGGTGAACGACATCATGTCGATGTCAGGATGGCTGGACAACGCCTGGCCGACGCCCGGTCCGTCGCCATTGACGAGGTTGAAGACGCCCTTCGGCACGCCGGCCTCGTCGAGGATCTCGGCGAAGATGATGGCGTCGAGCGGCGCGATCTCGGATGGCTTGAGCACCATGGTGCAGCCGGCGGCGAGCGCCGGACCCACCTTGCAGGTGATCTGGTTGAGCGGCCAGTTCCACGGCGTGATCAGCCCGACGACACCGATCGGCTCCTTGACCACGAGATGATTGCCCTTCACGTGGCGGAATTCGAAAGCCTTCAGCGTCTCGGCCATTTTGGTCAGATGCGCCAGCCCAATGCCGACCTGGCTGTCCAACGCCATCTGGCGCGGCGCGCCCATCTCGCGCGACACGGCAACCGCAAGATCGCCACTGCGCTTCTTGTAGACCGCGATGATGCGATTCAACAGGTCGAGCCGCTCGCTAACTTCGGTGAAACCAAAGCCGTTGAAGGCGCGCTTGGCGGCAGCCACCGCCTTGTCGACATCGGCCTTGGAGCCGAGCGAAATCTGCGCAAAAGCGTCCTCATTCGAGGGATCGATGACGTCCAATGGGTTGGGCACAACAGGATCGACCCACGCGCCATCGATGTAGAACTGCAGATTGTGTGACATGGTTTTCTCCTTGGCCGCATGGTCGCGCCGGGCCGTCATATCTGGCTGGAGATAACGATGCACAAACGCCGCTGTCAAACACAACCCCCGAAGTGGTTGAGCCAGTGCGGCAGTGATTGAGCCAGAGCGGTTGGGCAGCAACCGGCTTGGTGAGGATGGACTACAGCAAGGTATGCCCGGCCTCGACCAGAAACCGCCTCGCCGCGGCCTGATCCGTGGCTTTCACCAGGAGATGGTCGCCATCGAAAGTGGACACCACGAAGATGCCCAACCCGTTTTCCGACAACGGCCTGATGACCGACAGCACGATACCGGTTTCGTCGAAGGCGAACGGGCCCAGGAGCTTGAAGGCCACCCAGTCGATATCCTGCTTGACGGCATGCGGCACGCGGTCCTGCAGGCAAACGATCGAAAGCTCGTCGTCGGTCCTTGTGATGCTGACGAAGCCTGGTCCGTCCGCCCAACCGGGAATGGTTTCGCCCGCCGCCAGCCGGGAAACCGCGTAAGACCCCGGGAGTTGCTTAAGCTTGACCTTGGCAGCCATTATCGAAATCCTTCCTCAGATCGCCGGTGATCCCGCTAGCCTCTTGCTCATATAGACCGTCATGCCGCCCATGAACGGCTCGTCCCGATCCACTATGTAGCCCTGCCTCTTGTAGAGCGATACGTTCGCCTCGAACGCGCCATTGGTCAGCAGGCGAAGCTCGTCGCGGCCCGACTCGATCGCCTTGCGCTCGGCCCACTCCAGCAACAGCCGGCCAATCCCCCTGCCCTGCGCATCCGGTGCGACACAGACATTCTCGATCCACAGATGATCCTCGGCCAGCATGGTTTCAATCATTCCCACGATCCGATCATCCTCGACGGCGAGATCGAACGGATGCTCGGCAACAGCCTTCTCGTAGTCGGCGCGCATCGGCAGAGGCTCGCGGCCGATCACCGCTACCCATTTGGCATAGGCGGCGCGCACGATATCCCGGATCGCGGCGGCGTCAGCGGGCGCGGCCGGCCGAAGCCGGATGGAAGAATTGTTGGTCATCAAACTGCTCCAGACATGAAAAATCCCGCCGGCGGTTTCGCGGGCGGGGCTGGAAACGAAAGAACCGGGTCTATCCTGCCGGTCTTTGTCGTCGCGCAATCAGCTTGCCGCTCCGCACTGTGCAGGGGCGACGTCGCTTGGTGTTGGCGGGCGCGAAAACGAACATGGCGCCAAGTTGGAACAGGAAGCGCGGCGATGTCAAGGCGACCGCTCGATCGACAGTGTCTCGCATCGGCGACAAGGTTCTGGTCCTCGCGCCCGCAGGGCATAGAATCGCTATATGCTTTGTGCCAACGGCAGCTAATCGATGGGCAAACTATGACCGGGACGCTGAACAAAGCGGTGCGGATGGTGGCCATCCTGAACCTGGCCTATTTCGGGATCGAATTTGCCGTAGCCGTTTGGATCGGATCGGTATCGCTGTTCGCGGACAGCATCGATTTTCTGGAGGACGCATCCGTCAATCTCCTGATCATGGTCGCGTTGGGCTGGACCGTCCGCAATCGAGCGCGGCTCGGAATGGCGCTGGCCGGGATACTTCTGATCCCCGCATTGGCGACCCTTTGGACAGCCTGGGAGAAATTCAACATTCCAATTCCGCCAGCTCTCGTTCCGCTAACGCTCACGGCGGCTGGCGCGATGCTCGTCAACCTGTCGTGCGCGCTCATGCTCGCTCGCTATCGCCATCACAGCGGCAGCCTCACCCGCGCCGCCTTCCTGTCGGCGCGCAACGACGTCCTGGCCAATGTGGCAATCATTGCCGCTGCCCTGGTCACCGCATTCGTGTGGAATTCGGCCTGGCCCGATATCGTCATTGGGCTGGCAATCGCCGTCATGAATGCGGATGCTGCCCGCGAGGTTTTCACGGCCGCAAGACGCGAGTTCGCAGAAGGCCAAATTTCAAACTGAAACGCTGCCACCCGATCCGCGCACGATCCCCTCAACTCCTGCGCCGTCGGCCGGAATGGCTACCCGGTCGTCGAGTGCCCTCAGCCTGCGCCTGGCTCTAGCGATCGATCCTTGCTTCCTGTTGCGGAGAATAGCGCGCTCCCTGTACGGCGATCGCCGAGACCGCGTTCTCGATGTCGGCAGTTCGCCGTCAGCGCGACAGTGACCGATCCGATGTTCTCTTCGAGGCGATTGAGCTTGGTGGTGCCGGGGATCGGAACGATCCAGGGCTGTATCTGCCAAGCGCGGGAGCGATATCGGAGAATGGGCTTTTCAGCCTTGGAACATCGGTCATGTTGGTCTCCTTCGTAGAGTTCGGGCGTTGAACTCGGCGCCACGCGCCGATACCTGGTCAAATCCCGTATTGTTCGTCGCTGACATGCTCCAACCAGTCGACGACCTTGCCGTCGAGCGCTTCGGCGATAGCGATGTGGCTCATCGCCGTGGTCGGCGCGGCGCCATGCCAATGCTTCTCTCCGGGCGCGAACCAGACGATGTCGCCGGGCTGGATCGATTCGATCGGGCCGCCCTCGCGCTGCGCCAGGCCGGCGCCCGAGAGGACGATCAGCGTCTGGCCGAGCGGATGCGTGTGCCAGGCGGTGCGCGCGCCGGGCTCGAAAGTCACGGTGGCGCCGCCGACCCGGGCGGGCTCGCTGCCCTTGAACGGCGCGTCGATGCGCACCGCACCGGTGAAATAGTCGGCCGATCCCTTGGCCGAGGCCTGAGAGCCGTTTCGCGTGATGTCCATGGTTTTGTCCCTTCCTGGCAACAGCCATGACACGACCGCCCGGCTTTAGAGACGGCCGGAGGTGCCCGGTGTGATAACGCCTATCTAGGGTCTGCGATTGGTGCCGATTAGGTGCTATATCCAGCATGATCTTATGAAGGGGGCTCATGAATGCCACGTGACAACCTGAACGAGCTAACCGCCTTCCTCGCTGTGGCGCGCGAGGAAAGCTTCACCAGGGCGGCGGCCAAGCTCGGGGTTTCCCAATCGGCGCTCAGCCACACGGTGCGGGCGCTGGAGGAGCGGCTGGGTGTACGGCTCCTGACCCGCACCACGCGCAGCGTGTCGCCCACCGAAGCCGGGGAG